>NZ_JAPFCD010000007.1:0-157448 GCF_026153155.1 Photorhabdus aballayi
TGCAGGATTCGAACCTGCGACCAATTGATTAAAAGTCAACTGCTCTACCGACTGAGCTAACGACCCATCTATAGGAGAATTACTCTAATTGTATCTTTTGGAGTGGTGGGTCGTGCAGGATTCGAACCTGCGACCAATTGATTAAAAGTCAACTGCTCTACCGACTGAGCTAACGACCCGCACCAAAGATAGTGATACCGCCTGAAACAATCTTAATGAAGTGGTGGGCGATACCAGATTCGAACTGATGACCCCCTCCTTGTAAGGGAGATGCTCTACCAACTGAGCTAATCGCCCACTTCATGATGACTATTACTGCATCTATACCACTGAGTTTATGATTGGTGGGCGATACCAGATTCGAACTGATGACCCCCTCCTTGTAAGGGAGATGCTCTACCAACTGAGCTAATCGCCCAATCATAAAATCATTTTTATCACAACGAGATGGTGGGCGATACCAGATTCGAACTGATGACCCCCTCCTTGTAAGGGAGATGCTCTACCAACTGAGCTAATCGCCCCGTCGTGATGGGGTCGCATTATAGGGATAGTTCAGAATGAGTCAACGCTTTTTCTAGAGAAAAATATCGTTCGTCTCAAAATTAAACAAGGGTGAGATAATTATCGTCACTATAGGGTACAGTTTAGACAAATACTCTGACTTTTCTCAACAACTTCCCGTTAATAGCATTGAGGAATTAAGGTGCAGTGATAAAATAACCCCCACTTTTATTACTTTAAATCACCAATAACGTTCATTGAAAAGTGAAACGTAATTAAGGCAATCCCCAATGAGTAAAATCAAAACCCGTTTCGCACCAAGTCCAACTGGCTATCTCCATGTTGGCGGTGCTCGTACCGCACTTTATTCCTGGTTGTATAGCCGCCATAACAAAGGCGAATTTGTATTGCGTATCGAAGATACTGACCTTGAACGCTCAACTCAGGAAGCTATCAATGCCATTATGGACGGTATGAACTGGTTAAATCTGAATTGGGATGAAGGCCCTTATTATCAGACGAAACGTTTTGATCGTTATAATCAGGCGATCGATCAAATGTTAGAACAAGGGAGTGCTTATCGCTGCTATTGTTCTAAAGAGCGTCTGGAAGAATTGCGGGAAACTCAAATGGCAAATGGCGAGAAACCCCGCTATAACGGCCATTGCCGTGACAATCTATGTCAACATAACCCAGATCAACCCCATGTCGTCCGTTTCCGCAATCCACAAGAAGGTTCTGTTGTTTTTAATGATCAGATCCGGGGCCCAATTGAGTTCAGCAATCAGGAACTTGATGATCTGATTATCCGTCGTACCGATGGCTCACCAACGTATAATTTCTGTGTTGTTATTGATGACTGGGATATGGAGATCACCCATGTCATCCGCGGTGAAGACCATATCAATAATACACCTCGCCAAATTAATATTCTGAAAGCACTAGGCGCTCCAGTGCCAGAATATGCTCACGTTTCGATGATCTTAGGCGATGACGGTAAAAAACTGTCCAAACGTCACGGCGCAGTGAGCGTTATGCAATATCGTGATGATGGCTACCTGCCAGAAGCACTGCTGAATTATCTGGTTCGTCTGGGTTGGTCGCACGGTGACCAGGAAATTTTCAGCATTGAAGAAATGACTGAGTTGTTCAGCCTGGATGCTATCAATAAATCTGCCAGCGCATTCAATACAGAAAAACTGCAATGGCTGAACCATCACTATATTAATACTCTTCCACCAGAGAAAGTGGCTGTCCATCTGGCATGGCACATGGAGCAACAAGGCATCGATACCCGTAATGGTCCACAGTTGGTTGATCTGATTAAATTACTGGGCGAACGTTGTAAGACTCTAAAAGAGATGGCTGAATCCTGCCGTTACTTCTATGAAGATTTTGCTGAATTTGATGCCGATGCGGCAAAGAAACATTTACGCCCGGTTGCCCGTCAACCTCTTGAAGTTGTCCGTGCAAAGCTGGCTTCAATTACTGATTGGATACCAGAAAATGTTCATCATGCCATTCAATCCACCGCTGATGAGCTGGAAGTCGGTATGGGTAAAATCGGTATGCCATTACGTGTTGCTGCTACCGGTGCAGGTCAATCTCCAGGTGTGGATGTCACTATTCACGCTATCGGGCAAACCCGTACTTTATCCCGTATTAATCAAGCGCTGGAATTCATTGCTCAACGTGAAACTCAGTCTTAATTAATGCATCAAAGGCGTCACTTATCACATGTGATGCCTTTTTGTTTTCAAAAAATCTTATTTAATCTCTATCTTTTTACCACTTTGCCAAACACCCTCTATTTAACTTCAACCCATTGCTCAGTCTTTATTTTATTAATTGATCATAAAATTGATGGCTTTTTCAACGCTTGTGGTGAGAATGATAAGTTAGCCGTTGACAGTATTTGCAGGGTTTCATATTATGCGCCCCGTTCCATTAATTTTGATTGGGGCTATAGCTCAGCTGGGAGAGCGCTTGCATGGCATGCAAGAGGTCAGCGGTTCGATCCCGCTTAGCTCCACCAAATCCTTTATATTGAAACAAAGTATTTGGTACTAAATTAGGACATACCACACTCGTGGGGCTATAGCTCAGCTGGGAGAGCGCTTGCATGGCATGCAAGAGGTCAGCGGTTCGATCCCGCTTAGCTCCACCAAAATTATCAGGCCCTGAAAGCCATGCTTTCAGGGCCTTTTGGTTGTTACCATATCTAACCACCATTATCGAATAAAAAACAAACTCTTTCCTTGGTTAACCTTTTTTCAACGGTTTCACCAACGAATCTAATCCCTCCAGTTTTATTGCTAAAGTCATCTCCATCAACGAACCTAATTTACCTTGTGGAAATTCCCCCTTACGAGCGAACCACAATAAATACTCTTCCGGTAAGTCAATGAGCATACGCCCTTTGTATTTACCGAACGGCATTGCAGTATTAGCAATTTCTATCAGGTTTTCTTTTTCCATAATTTGCACGTCTAATAAGGAGAAATATGTGAAAGGGAAACTGCATCATCCATGATGCAATATTCCACGATAAAACATTATACCCGTCATCTTTCAAGTTGCCTCTTTGTTGGCTGCACTCACTCACCCCGGTCACATAGTTATCTATGCTCCCGGGGATTCGTTCCTTTGCCGTCGCGATGCATCTTGAAATCCATTGGGTATATCTTTTACAGTACCAAACCTGCAATAGCCGCAGACAAGAAACTGACAAGCGTTGAACCAAACAGTAGTTTCAAACCAAAGCGGGAAACAACATTACCCTGTTTCTCATTCAAGCCTTTAATCGCACCTGCCACAATCCCAATGGAAGAGAAGTTAGCAAAAGAAACCAAGAATACCGACAAAATACCCTGCGAACGAGGAGAAAGTTCTGTCACAATTGATTGTAAGCTGTGCATTGCCACAAATTCGTTAGCAACTAATTTGGTTGCCATGACGCTACCAACCTTCAATGCTTCATCTGTAGGGATCCCAATTACCCAAGCAAATGGATAAAACACATAGCCGAGTATTTCCTGGAAGCTCTTCTCAAATACCATGCTGAATAACGCGTTAACAGCCGCAATCAAGGCAATGAAACCAATCAACATAGCAGCAACAATGAGGGCTACCTTAAAACCCGCCAAAATATATTCACCTAGCATTTCGAAAAAACTTTGACCTTCGTGAAGATTGCTCATCTGAATATCTTCTTCACTGTCAACAGCATACGGATTAATCAGTGATAGGATGATAAAGGTACTGAACATATTAAGCACCAATGCCGCTACAACATATTTAGGCGCTAAAATTGTCATGTAAGCCCCAACGATCGACATAGAAACCGTTGACATTGCAGTCGCAGCCATCGTGTACATGCGACGCTCAGACATTTTTCCCAGTACATCTTTATAAGCAATAAAGTTTTCAGACTGCCCAAGTATCAGAGAACTGACTGCGTTAAATGATTCCAGTTTCCCCATGCCGTTGACTTTAGACAGCAGGGTACCAATAACCCGGATGATGATTGGCAATAGTTTGATATGCTGCAAAATACCAATCAACGCGGAAATAAAGATAATCGGACACAATACATTCAGAAAGAAGAATGCCAGTTTTGCATCCATCATGCCGCCAAAAATGAATTCAGTCCCTTCACCCGCATATTTCAGTAAATGCTCAAACAAGCCAGCAAATCCCATGACAAATTCCTGACCAATACCAGAATTCAGGAAAAACCAAGCCAAGATAAGTTCAATAACAAGCAATTGAATAACATAGCGAGGACGAATACTTTTACGGTCACTACTCGCCAAAATAGCAAGGCCGCCAATGACAATTAAAGCTAAAAAGAAATGCAGGATTTGAGACATATCTACTCCAAACACGATAAAAAGCAAGTTTTTATAAATGCATTCTATGTAATAAAAGGTGAGCAAATAAGGATAGATATCACATTAAACTGAGATAATTCTTACTGTAAACCTTTACTTAACGAGCCTGATCACATTTTTAACTGGATCGTACAAAACCAGATTCTAAAATACCTTTATTGCTCATAACTGATTATTGAGAAAAGCTCTCAATAATCAGTATGTAAACAAAAAGTTATTCGCCCAATAAGCGGATCATTTCTTCTTCATCAATAACCGGAATATTCAACTCATTAGCTTTAGCTAACTTTGAACCGGCGGCTTCACCCGCAATCACCAAATCTGTTTTCTTAGAAACGCTACCTGTCACTTTTGCCCCAAGTGCAGCAAGTTTAGCTTTGGCTTCATCTCTAGATAACTGATGCAATGAACCTGTCAACACAACTGTTTTACCCGAAAACGGGCTGTCAATCTTCTCAGCTTTCGTTACGACAACCGGTTCCCAGTTGATACCAATATTATCAATCAGATCGTCAATGACTGCTCGGTTATGAGATTCACTGAAGAAGTTAACAACATGTTTTGCTACTACTTCGCCAACATCCTGAACCTCTTTCAATGTTTCCTCATCAGCGGAACGTAATTTATCCAGTTCGCCAAAGTGAGCTGCCAAATTAGCAGCGGTCGCTTCCCCAACTTCACGGATACCCAACGCATAAAGGAAACGGGCAAAAGTGGTTTTTTTCGCTTTTTCCAACGCATCTACCACATTCTGAGCAGATTTTGGCCCCATGCGATCAAGCCCAGTCAACTTGCCTGCCGTCAGCCTGAAAAGGTCGGCCGGGGTTTCGACATACTCTTTATCCACCAACTGATCGATAATCTTTTCTCCCATGCCGTCAACATCCATCGCCCGACGAGAAACAAAATGTCTCAGTGCTTCTTTACGCTGAGCGCCACACACCAATCCCCCCGTACAACGCGCTACAGCTTCCCCTTCAATCCTTTCAATATCTGCCCCACATACCGGACAATGTTCAGGGAAAACAACTTCATTACTGTCCTGTGGCCTTCTGTCTTCCAAGACACCGACAACTTGTGGAATCACATCACCAGCACGGCGAATAATAACCGTATCGCCAATCCGCAAACCCAAACGTTCAATCTCATCCGCATTGTGCAATGTTGCATTACTGACAGTCACACCAGAGACCAATACTGGCTCCAGACGTGCTACTGGTGTGATCGCGCCAGTACGACCAACCTGAAACTCAACATCACGAACAATCGTCATTTGCTCCTGTGCAGGAAATTTGAATGCCGTCGCCCAACGTGGCGCACGGGCAACAAAGCCTAATGTTTCCTGTAATTCCAACGAATTGACTTTGACAACGACACCATCGATATCAAACCCCAATGCGGAACGCTGGTTTACAATATCATGATAAAAATCAATGACCTGTTGACTATCTGTACAAACTTTAACTTTATCGCTGACCGGCAATCCCCATTTCTTAAACTGCATCAATCGCTCGTAGTGACTGGTCGGTAACTCTCCCCCTTCCAATACACCAACACCATAACAGAAGAAAGCCAATGGACGTTTAGCCGTAATACGGGGATCGAGTTGACGTAACGAGCCAGCCGCAGCATTACGTGGGTTAGCAAATACTTTTGCGCCCGTGCGACGTGCCTCTTCATTCAGTTTCTCAAACCCTTTTTGCGGCATGAAAACTTCACCGCGAATTTCAATACGAGCTGGAATACTTTCGCCGAACAGACGCAGTGGAATTGCACAGATAGTCCGTATATTTGATGTAATATTTTCCCCTGTTGTACCATCGCCACGAGTTGCAGCACGTACTAATTCACCATTTTCATACAACAGACTGACCGCCAAACCATCCAGTTTCAGCTCGCAGCACACTTCTAAATCCTGAGTTTCTTTCAGGCGGTCACGCACCCGCTTATCAAACGCCAGATAACTCTCTTCATCAAACACGTTATCCAGTGACAACATAGGAATTTCATGGCGGACTTGCTCAAAAGCCGTCAGAGGAGCAGCCCCAACCCGCTGCGTTGGCGAATCCGATGTAATTAACTCAGGGTATTGTTCTTCAAAATCTTTTAATTCCTGCATTAACCGATCATATTCTGCATCAGGGATTTCCGGCGCATCCATAACGTGATACAGATATTCATGATGACGTAGTGTTGTTCTGAGTTTTTCTATTTGTTGAGCAGTTGATTTCATGACTTATAACCAGCGATAAAAAGCCCCCGACTGGCGGAGGCTTGAACATTCGATAAATTGATTATACCTGAACACCAAGTGTGCTGCGAATGCGTGCTTTATATAATTCGATTTTTTGCGGCGTCAACATTTTTCGCTCATCATCAAGCACCACGCCTCCAACATCAGAAGCAATACGTTGGGCCGCCTGCAACATCAGCTTAAAATTCTGGCTAGATTCTCCGTAAGAAGGAACCACCATAAACATAGAAACCCCTGGCGTCGTAAAATCAGCCATTGTTTCAGGATTAAATGAGCCCGGTTTCACCATATTTGCCAAGCTAAATAGTATCGGGCCGCTACCTGATGGGTTCACGTGACGATGAAAAATCTGCATTTCTCCAAACTGGAAGCCAGATTGTAGAATACTTTGCAGCAAAGGTTCACCATTCAATTCCTGGCCGTGGTGTGCTGCTACGTGAAGAACCAAAACAATTTCTTTCACTTTAGTCTGAGCTTCTTTTTCGCCAACCGTCTCCTGAGGCTTTTCTTCAAGTGCAGATCTGTCTTTTTCAGGCTCATTCTGCTCTTCGAATTCAAACAGACCGAGTTGGGGTTCCTGCTCTTCTATGACTGCCCTTCTCTCTGTCGTCTCAGGCTGGCGGCCCGTCAGCAATGGATCATCGCTTTCTTCAGACGTTGCAGCATCAATTTCAGTCAACTTTTGCTGACGGCGTTCGATAGCCGGCTTAGCTTTATCATGATGAGATTTCACCTGCTTATGGGCATAAGGCTTTTGCTGATCGTCGAACGCTTCATCATCACTGTCATCGACGAAACTATTCTGACGATCATGTTTATGACGTTTAACTGGGCGATCACGAAAAAGCGAAGAACGCTCTTTACGGCTGGTCCACAACCCATGTAACAGCAAAGCTATTATTGCTATCGCACCAACAATGATTAATATCAGACGCAAATCCTGCATCATTGCTATCTCTGTTGTTTAATTAAGTATGCCACCACGGCGGAATATTTTCTGTATTAACTGTATTTGTCAAATAACACAAGTGCAAGCTTATACACACTTTTCTTATCAGAAAGATGCCTAATAAGCCTCTTTTGCGTTCTTTTTATACAGAACAATACTAGTCAGTCGAAAATCCTCCCTATATGATAGCGTTTCAATCACACAAGAGAGAATAGGAAGTATGCTGAATTTGACAAAATCGCCAAAAAATTTGAGCGGCTTTCAGTATTTGATGCAAGGTTGCAAATTAATTACTCGCCCAGGCATTAAACGATTTGTCCTATTGCCTTTGTTGGCAAATATTTTGTTTCTCGGCGGTTCATTTTGGTGGCTCTATCAGAAACTGGAGAACTGGATTCATTGGATAGTGAGCAAAATACCGGATTGGATGCAATGGCTCAGTTATATTTTATGGCCATTGGCCCTGATCTCTGTTTTGCTGATTTTTACTTACTTTTTCAGCACAATAGCGAATTTCATCGCAGCGCCATTCAATGGTCTGCTGGCAGAGAAACTGGAAGCGGATTTAACAGGAACCCCCGCACCGGATACCGGTGTTACAGCACTCTTCAAAGATGTTCCACGTATCCTGAAACGGGAATTAGCCAAGCTGTGCTACTATATTCCACGCGCTCTGGTGTTATTACTACTCTATTTTATTCCTGTTATCGGGCAGACTGTCGCACCTGTGCTCTGGTTTATTTTCAGTGCCTGGATGCTATCGATTCAGTATTGTGATTACCCTTTTGATAACCACAAAGTCAGTTTTCCAACAATGCGTAGCGCCCTTCGCCAAAACAAAGTAATTAATCTGCAATTTGGCGCCACAGTAAGTATTTTAACCATGATACCCATTGTCAATTTGGTGATTATGCCTATTGCCGTATGTGCTGCAACGGCAATGTGGGTCGATCGCTATCGAAATCAACATGCTCCCCGTATTATGCCATGATATTCATTTAAGTTATTCTTTTAGACAATAAAAATATATTTAAGTTATATTTCCATTAACCGGTTGTTGGCGTATTGTTGACCGGATATCACTAAAGGGAGTTGAAAGACGAGTATGAGTAAAATTTACGAAGATAATTCTTTGACTATTGGTCGTACCCCGTTAATTCGCCTAAAACACTTTGGCAATGGGCGTATTCTGGCAAAAGTAGAATCCCGTAACCCAAGTTTTAGTGTAAAATGTCGCATTGGTTCCAACATGATTTGGGATGCTGAACAACGCGGTATCCTACAACCAGGGAAAGAGTTGGTAGAACCTACCAGCGGCAATACCGGGATAGCCCTTGCTTATGTTGCCGCCGCTCGGGGTTACAAATTAACGCTGACTATGCCGGAAACCATGAGTATTGAGCGCCGCAAGCTATTGAAAGCATTGGGCGCGCAACTGGTGCTGACGGAAGGCGCTAAAGGCATGAAAGGCGCCATTGAGAAAGCTGACGAAATTAAAGCTAGCGATCCCGATCGTTATATTATCCTGCAACAATTCAGCAATCCGGCAAACCCAGAAATCCATGAAAAAACCACAGGCCCTGAAATCTGGGAAGACACTGAAGGTGAAGTGGATGTATTTGTTGCCGGTGTAGGGACTGGCGGTACATTAACAGGCGTTGCTCGTTACCTGAAAAATACTAAAGGTAAAAATATTACTGCGGTTGCTGTAGAACCTGAAGATTCGCCAGTTATCAGTCAGACTCTGGCCGGCGAAGAAGTGAAACCTGGCCCCCATAAGATCCAAGGTATTGGTGCGGGTTTTATTCCAGATAACCTTGATTTAAAACTGGTTGATCGCGTTTTCAAAATCAGCAACGAGGAAGCGATTAAAACCGCACGTGAAATTATGGTAAAAGAGGGCATTCTGGCAGGTATCTCCTCTGGCGCCGCCGTTGCAGCAGCGGTAAAACTTTCTCAGGAACCGGAATATAAAGACAAAAATATTGTCGTCATTCTGGCTTCATCAGGTGAGCGCTATCTAAGCAGCGTACTGTTTACTGACTTGTCTGATGAATAAAAGTTTTTAAGTAAGTTACTTAGATTTATTGATAAAAAAGCACCTAAATGGTGCTTTTTCTGTGTGGTAGATCAAATTTTTACACTTTGCCAGATGATTTCTTACAATGGGTCTAGTATTTAACCAATAATAATTATTTCGATGCTCGAAATTAATTAACAGGAGTAGTAGTTTCAGTTAAGTAGTTCCGCGATCTATCTTTACTTCAAACTATCAACCAGAAGCATCGAAAAGAATAATTTTTTTGATAATGAATAAAAATTTTTATTACATTATCGACCTGAGAGTCTATCTCAGTAGACGTAGTTAACGCTGTTCATTCTTATCAGTAAAAGTGAAACAGGCAGCACACACATGACCCGGAAGTTATGGGCCGTACTAAAGAGCGTTCAGGAGCTATTTATCGCTTTTGCCAGAATATTACCCAGTTCACTCTTTAGGTAAAAAAATCGTCTTGAATGGGATAGGCAGTAAATAAACACTCAAGTTAAAATTTGTCCATTACAAGTTCTTAACTTACACAGCAAAAATCTAAGTTATTGAGGAAACGTTATGTTCCAGCAAGAAGTCACTATTACTGCGCCAAATGGCCTACACACCCGTCCCGCTGCACAGTTTGTTAAAGAAGCCAAAAGTTTCTCCTCCGACATTACACTGACTTCCGGTGGTAAAACTGCCAGTGCTAAAAGCCTGTTTAAGCTACAAACTTTGGGACTCACTCAAGGCACTGTAGTGACCATTTCTGCTGAAGGTGAAGATGAGCAAAAAGCAATCGAACATCTGGTTAAGTTAATGGCAGAACTGGAATAATTTTCCGTTGACCGCAAAGCCAGTCAAGATTCAGAGATTGTGAATATACCCAATGGATTTCAAGATGCATCGCGACGGCAAGGGAGCGAATCTCCGGGAGCATAGCAAACATGTGACCGAGGTGAGTGAGCGCAGCCAGCAAAGAGGCAACTTGCAAGATAACGGGTATAAACAGGTATTCACTTAGCCGTTCCTCATCCCCGGATAAACTTTTATCTGGGGATATCAGTTTAAATGTATGTCCTAAAACAGCAAACCATCTGCGGGCTGGCTCTTTAAAGAATAATTATTAGTAGTTAGGTAACATCATGATTTCAGGCATATTAGTATCACCAGGCATCGCTTTCGGTAAAGCACTATTACTGAAAGAAGACCCAATTATTGTCAATCAGAAAAAAATCAGCCAAGAGCAAGTCGAACAAGAAATTTCCTATTTCAAGCAAGGCCGTGAAAAAGCCTCATCTCAGCTAGAAATTATCAAGAATATAGCAGCAAAAAACCTCGGAGAAGAAAAAGCTGAAATCTTCGAAGGGCATATCATGCTATTGGAAGATGAAGAGCTCGAGCAAGAAATTATTTCGTTAATCAAAAACGATTTCAAAACTGCGGATGCCGCAGTCTATTCCGTTATTGAAACTCAGGCCCAAGCCCTTGAAGAATTAGATGATGAATACCTGAAAGAACGTGCCACAGACGTGCGTGATATCGGTAAACGCTTGCTGAAAAACATTCTAAGTATGCCCATTGTTGATCTTGGCTCAATTTCAGAGGAAGTTATTCTGGTTGCCAACGATCTGACCCCATCGGAAACCGCACAACTCAATCTGGAAAAAGTACTCGGTTTTATTACCAATCTAGGCGGCCGAACCTCCCACACGTCAATCATGGCCCGCTCTCTTGAACTGCCAGCGATCGTAGGTACCACCCAGGCGACGACGACAATCCAAAATGGTGATTATCTAATCCTAGACGCGGTAAATAACCATATTTATATCAATCCATCTGATGCAGAAATTGAACAACTAAAAAAGACCAAAAGCGAATATCTGGCAGAAAAAACTGAACTTGCAAAGCTGAAAGACCTCCCGGCAATGACTCTCGATGGTCATCAGGTTGAAGTCTGTGCCAATATCGGTACTGTCCGTGATGTGATCGGCGCTGAGCGCAATGGGGCCGAAGGTGTCGGTTTATACCGTACAGAATTTCTGTTTATGGATCGTGATGCGCTGCCAACAGAGGAAGAGCAATTCCAAGCTTATAAAGCCGTTGCCGAAGCAATGGGCAGCCAAGCGGTTATTATACGTACAATGGATATCGGTGGTGATAAAAATCTGCCCTATATGAATTTACCGAAAGAAGAGAATCCATTCCTTGGTTGGCGTGCAATTCGTATTTGCCTTGATCGAAAAGAGATCTTACATTCTCAGTTACGTGCTATCTTACGTGCATCTGTTTTCGGTAAACTACGTATTATGTTTCCAATGATTATTTCTGTAGAAGAAGTACAGGAACTGAAAGCAGAACTTGAATTGCTGAAAGGTCAGCTTCGCGAAGAAGGTAAAAAATTCGATGAAGCGATCGAAGTAGGGGTGATGGTAGAAACACCAGCTTCCGCAGTTATTGCTCATCACCTGGCAAAAGAAGTTGACTTTTTCAGTATTGGGACAAACGATCTAACTCAGTATACTCTTGCTGTAGACCGCGGTAACGAGTTGATTTCTCATCTTTATAACCCGATGCTACCAGCAGTATTGAGCCTGATTAAGCAAACCATCGATGCTTCACACGCTGAAGGTAAATGGACGGGGATGTGTGGCGAGCTTGCAGGTGATGAACGTGCTACGCTGTTGCTATTAGGCATGGGGCTGGATGAGTTTAGTATGAGTGCGATTTCTATTCCCCGCATCAAGAAAATCATTCGTAATACTCGTTACGAAGATGCAAAAGCGCTAGCTGAGCAAGCTCTATCTCAGTCTACCGCTCAGGGGTTGATAGAATTGGTTGATACCTTCATCAAAGAAAAAACACTTTGCTAACAATACGGTTAAAACGCGGTCCAGTATAAACAATTAGGAGAAGATTCATGGGTCTGTTTGATAAACTGAAATCTCTAGTTTCAGATGATAAAAAAAACAGCGGCACTATTGAAATTATCGCACCTTTATCTGGTGAGATTGTCAATATTGAAGATGTTCCAGATGTTGTTTTCGCCGAGAAAATTGTCGGCGACGGTATCGCTATAAAACCCGCCGGCAACAAGATAGTTGCACCAGTTGATGGAACAATCGGTAAAATATTTGAAACCAACCATGCATTTTCTATCGAATCGGACAGCGGTATTGAGCTATTTGTCCATTTTGGGATTGATACGGTTGAGCTTAAAGGCGAAGGCTTTAAGCGTATTGCTGAAGAAGGTCAGCGTGTACAAAAAGGTGATTTAGTTTTGGAATTCGATCTTAAACTTCTTGAAGAAAGAGCAAAATCGACCCTGACGCCTGTTGTTATTTCCAACATGGATGAAATTAAAGAGTTATCCAAGTTGAGTGGTTCTGTCACTGTTGGTGAAACCCCCATTATGCGTATTAAAAAGTAGCAACACTTTAACTGTCACAATACCATTTTCATCTTAAAAAACGGCCGACAATCACGGCTGTTTTTTTATCCCTTATCTTCGATTTACACCATTTTCCCTATTAGAAATTGGCTAATGTGAGCAGAGCTTATCGCCTGTTTTACTCTACTCACGCTGAATATATGACCAGATTAATTAAATACTCCGGTAGAAAGATATCTGTCGCCACGGTCACAGATAATGGCAACAATGACAGAACCTGGATTTTGTACTGCAACACTTAATGCTCCGGCAACAGCGCCGCCGGAACTGACCCCACAGAAAATGCCTTCTTTCTGAGCCAACAAACGCATGGTATCTTCAGCTTCTTTCTGAGTGATATCCAGCACTTGATCGACTAACTCCTTGCGGAAAATACCTGGCAAATAAGCCGGCGACCAGCGACGAATACCGGGAATATGGCTATTCTCCGCCGGTTGTAAACCAATAATCTGTACACTATTAGACTGAGTTTTTAAATAGCGGCTAACACCGGTAATGGTTCCTGTCGTTCCCATACTGGAAACAAAATGCGTAATACGCCCTTGCGTCTGTTGCCAAATTTCAGGCCCTGTCGTCGTAAAATGCGCTAAAGGATTATCCGGGTTATTGAATTGATCAAGAACTTTACCTTCACCATTACGCTCCATTTGCTGAGCTAAATCACGAGCACCTTCCATGCCCATTGCTTTACTCACCAAAATCAGTTCTGCGCCATAAGCTCGCATAGAAGCCTGACGCTCAAGGCTCATATTATCCGGCATCAATAACTTAAGATGATAACCTTTTACTGCGGCAATCATTGCCAACGCAATCCCCGTATTTCCGCTAGTAGCTTCAATCAATACGTCACCGGGAGAAATCTCACCGCGCAATTCAGCTTGCTGAATCATTGACAGCGCTGTTCTGTCTTTTATCGAGCCTGCCGGATTATTACCTTCAAGTTTCACCCATATTTCCACCCCTAGCTTATCGGTGATTCGTTGTAATTTTATCAGCGGGGTGTTACCTATAAAATGTTCCAAGCTTGCCACAGCTATTACCCAAATTTTATTTAATAGAAGAGCGAAATAACCATATTCAGGAATATATCGCAAGCCCTTAAATAAAAAATGCCCATCCCTGGCGGTAAGGAGATGAGCAAAATGGTACCAACCAAATCTAAATAATTATCAGGCAGTTTGGGCTAAACTCAGTGTTTGCAATTGTTTATCGCCCGCATATAAACGCGCTTCAGTGCCACCAATAAAATAACGGCTTCCTCTTGTGGGTACTGAAGTCTCATTAAACCAAACAACAACAACCGATTCATGATGCCAGCCTAGAGGCTGAACCGAAAGCTGCCAGAAATGCCCTCTAGGACTAACCTCAGTCACCTGTACTGGTAATGGACTGGAAAGTGTCGGTTGCGAGTTCATCATGATATCCCACGGACGTAAGAAGACATCGACATTCCCCTGATGGATTGGCGTCACATTGAGAGGCAAGTGCTGCCCGCCAATCAATAGCTGAGAACCTTTAATTTCACCACTAAAATGATTGACCTCACCCAGAAACTCCATTACAAAACGGCTTGCCGGATAACGCCATACTTCTTGCGGCGTACCAACCTGTTCAATATTCCCTTGTCTCATGACAACAACCCGGTCAGCCACTTCCATCGCTTCTTCCTGATCGTGAGTGACAAAGACACTGGTAAATTTAAGTTCTTCATGAAGCTGACGTAGCCAACGGCGTAATTCCATTCTTACCTGAGCATCCAGTGCGCCAAATGGCTCATCAAGTAATAGAATTTGTGGTTCAACAGCCAATGCTCTTGCCAACGCTACCCGCTGTTTCTGCCCACCAGAAAGTTGCGATGGATAACGTTCAGCAAGATGCGTCAATTGCACCATCTCCAGCAACTCCATCACCTTACGGCGGATAGCCGCCATATTCGGACGCTTACGTCGCGGCAGTACTGTTAATCCAAAAGCAACATTATCAAACACAGTCATATGCCGAAACAGGGCATAATGCTGAAATACGAATCCAACTTGCCGATCTTTAGCATGCATACGGCTAACATCTTGTCCGTGGAAACTCAGCTCCCCCTCAGTTTGTTGTTCCAGACCAGCAATAATCCTCAACAAGGTTGTTTTACCAGAGCCTGACGGTCCAAGCAGAGCAACCATTTCTCCAGAAAAAATATTCAGAGTGACATCGCTCAAAACCTGAGTCCGACCAAAATATTTACTGATATTGCTAATTTCAATACTCATATTCTGCTCCTACCTTAACCATGTTGACGACTTAACCGCCACTGCAAAGCACTTTTAACAATCAAAGTGATAATTGCCATCAATGCCAACAATGCCGCCGCAGTAAATGCCCCTACGGTGTTGTAATCTTGATGCAGTAGTTCAACCTGCAACGGCAATGTGTAAGTTTCACCACGAATAGCGCCGGATACCACTGAAACAGCGCCAAATTCACCAATAGCCCGAGCATTGGTTAAAACCACACCGTATAACAACGCCCAACGGATATTAGGTAACGTCACCCGCCAAAACATTTTCC
The DNA here is from genome assembly GCF_026153155.1 of Photorhabdus aballayi. Classification (NCBI taxonomy): domain Bacteria; kingdom Pseudomonadati; phylum Pseudomonadota; class Gammaproteobacteria; order Enterobacterales; family Morganellaceae; genus Photorhabdus; species Photorhabdus aballayi. The sequence goes on from NZ_JAPFCD010000007.1 coordinate 15,640, forward strand.
AGCCAGACGCCCCCAATAAAATTGCAGCTTCATCCTCTTGGCTCCCCTGACTAAGCATCATCGGCACCAACTCTCGAACAACAAACGGACAAGTCACAAATATCGTCACCAAGACCATCCCCGGCCAGGAAAACATCAATTGGATATCATAGGGTTCCAGCAAACTTCCTGCCCAACCATTCGAACCATAAAACAATAAGTAGAGCAAACCCGCTACGACCGGCGAAACAGCAAACGGAATATCGATCAACGTCAATAAACATTGTCGCCCCGGAAACTGAAAGCGCGTTACCAGCCAAGCGATCATGACGCCAAAAATTAGGTTTACCGGAACGGTAATTAATGCGATCAGTATCGTTAGCCAGATGGCATGCAACATATCAGTATCCAAAAGATTCTGAGTAACTACCTCAATTCCTTTAGAAAAAGCAGTCATAAATATCCAGGCAATCGGGATCACTAACAATAAAATTGAAAACAATACGCCGGTTACGATCAACGTCCACTTGCCCCAATTTACAGGTGGTTGTTGCGCTACATAAGATTCCGATAATTCAACCATTAATGCCCTCCAATCCGCTTACCAAAGCGGCTTTGCAGAGTATTAATGCTAAATAGTAATATCAGGGATATTGCCAATATAACTGATGCGATGGCACTGGCCGCGGGATAATCAAACTCCTGTAAACGGATGAAAATCATCAGCGATACCACTTCTGTTTGCCATGCAATGTTGCCAGCAATAAAGATCACTGCGCCAAATTCCCCCAAACTGCGAGTAAAAGAGAGTGCCGTGCCCGCAATTAAAGCGGGAGACAATTCTGGCAATACAACGCGCCAGAAAGTTTGCCAACGATTAGCGCCTAATGTTTGAGCTGCTTCTTCATATTCCGGCCCTAACTCTTCAAGTACTGGCTGAATAGTTCGCACTACAAATGGCAAGCTTGTAAACGCCATCGCCACTGCAATACCCAACCAAGTATTCACGACTTTCACATCAAAGTGCCCAAGCAAAGAGCCATACCAACCACTAACAGAGAATAGCGTTGCCAATGTCAATCCCGCTACCGCAGTAGGTAACGCAAAAGGGAGATCCATCAAACCATCTAATAAGCTACGGCCTGGGAAACGATAGCGGGTTAAAACCCATGCCATCAGCATACCAAATACCGCGTTAAACAAGCTGGCAACCGCTGCTGCCAGCAATGTCACTTTGTAAGCCGCCACAACCTGGGGATTAGCAATAACCTGCCAATACTGTTCCCAAGTCATACTGGAAAGTTGCACAACTAATGCACTCAGGGGTAACAATAAGATCAAACAGGTATAGAACACACTGCTGCCTAAGCTTAACCCGAAACCAGGCAATACTCGCTTACTGGATTTCGAAAACATTACTTATGCCCCTCGGCCAGCAATTGATCCAGTATGCCGCCAGTATTGAAGTGAGTTTTCATCACTTGCGGCCAACCACCAAATTGATCTTCTAATCGAAACAGCTTAGTTTCTGGAAAATGGGCTCCCTGCTGAGCCATCACGTTTTTATCACTGACACGATAATTAAAGCGGGTCATGATCTGCTGTGCCTGTGGACTATAAAGATAATTCAGATAAGCTTTAGCCGCTTCCTCTGTACCGTTTTTCGCAATATGTTTATCAATCCAAGCCACTGGGAATTCCGCCAGAATACCTACCGGTGGAACGATCACTTCATATTTATCATCACCATACTGCTTACGAATGTTGTTAACTTCAGATTCAAAACTGATCAGCACATCACCCAAGCCACGTTCAATAAATGACGTTGTCGCACCGCGACCTCCGGTATCAAACACGGCGACATTTTTCAGGAAATGTTTCATCCACTCGCGAGTTTTACCTTGATCCCCACCATTTTCTTGTTGAATAGCTCCCCAAGCGGCCAAATAAGTATAACGACCATTACCGGAGGTTTTAGGGTTTGGGAAGACTAATTTGACATCCTGACGCACTAAGTCATCCCAATTGTGAATATTTTTGGGGTTACCTTTACGCACGAGAAACGCCATCGTGGAATAGTAAGGCGAACTGCTATTTGGCAAACGGTTCTGCCAATCAGCCGGGAGCAAATCCCCACGATCATGCAAAATTTGCACATCCGTTACCTGATTGTAAGTCACCACATCAGCCCGCAACCCCTGAAGAATTGCCAGTGCTTGTTTGGAAGAACCGGCGTGGGATTGTTTGATTATCAATTTGTCTTGTGGATATTGCTCATTCCACTGTTTTTCAAATTCAGGATTCAGTGCAGAAAATAACTCACGCGCAACATCATAAGAGCTGTTTAACAACTCTACAGCAAAGGCATGACTACTGCCTAATAAAGTCACTACTACCAGTCCGTTTAGTATCGTGTTTTTTACTGAATACTTTTTCATTTCTCACCTTATCCGTTATTCCATCAAATAACGCGCCAGTGACTAATGTATCCAGTTTATTTATAACAGGGTAGATAACTATCGCCGTTTAATATACCAAATTGCAATTAGAAAGCATGAAACGCAATAAGCTGCCAAGAACAGTAAGGTTTTTAAATGAAAAATGCGGGCCTGTTACAGCTCCGCAAGAGGAATATCAAATCCACCAAACCAACTCGGTTTATGTTCTAATCAGAAACTCTCATCGCTTCCAAATGATACGTTCTATTTTCCAGTTTTTCAGCACATCATCAGAAGGAATTAAACCTTCAGGGCCATTCCAATTACCGGTAAACAGATAACTAACATGTTTGCTCTGCGGGGATACGCAAACAATAGCGCTCTTCTCTGACTCACTGACCGTATTTTGGCAAGCACCAAATGCCCTGCTATAAAGCGCCGAGAATGGCATACCGACCTTTGTTCCCCAGACAGTTTCAATATCTTCATCCAACACTTCAATGCGGCTGACTTTTCCATCTTCCTGACCAAATAGCGCTACCTTCAATTGATCACTATCCATTGCTTGAAATACTGTCACCAATTGACCATTTTTTGTTTCCATGCCACTGCGTAAGTGGTACTTTCCATCCAATCCTTTCTCTATCGCGTCCTTATTCATTGCTGTCAGACCATTTATTTCTCCCACGCCCTGAGCTGAGATTTTTAAGGAGCTGCCAAACCAGCTAAAAGGAGACAAATTCGACCATGAAAAGCCCGATGAACCCGCACAACCAGCCAGTAACAACACACAGCCTATTGTGGCAAAACGTAATCCTGACAACGTACTATACTCCTGCATAATTGGCTCCCTTTGACTCAATACAGAGATAGGTGCTGAGACATCACATCTGATTGTTAGTTTCAGAGAATATTTAAATTAATTACTTTAGATTAATATTTTATTGATAAAATACCACTTAGCGGTATCATTACCTCCCCTAAAAATCATCACTATTAGTAAGGTCAATATGATGAAAAAAACATTTATAACCACCGCTTTGATTGCTTTGTTCAGTATGCCATCACTGGCTCAAACCTCACAGACGCAATTTGGTGGTTTTTCTGGTCCCGATTCAGCACAGCCTCCCGTCCAATCAGCACCACAAGGTGGTTTTGTCGATCACAATGCAAGAGTTTCCACCACTCAACAAGTTAAAAATATGAGAGATGACAGTTGGGTCGTGCTGGAAGGATATATTGAATCCCGTATCCATAGCGATCACTTCATATTCCGAGATAATGCAGGAATTGTTGAAGTCGAAGTTGATCATAAATACTGGAATGGTCAAACGATAACGCCGCAAGATAGAGTCCGTCTTGAAGGCGAAGTCGATAAAGAATGGAATGGTATGACAGTTGATGTGAAAAAAGTCACCAAATTGAACTAATAGTTTGTGGCTGAGTGGTATTCTTTCACTCAGCCATATCTAAACTCAATATTCCTGATCACCAATCAAACGTTTACTGAAAATAACACTCTCTTGATGACGATCTTCATATTCCAGTTTTTCGCACATATAGATAGTGGCATCATTATCTTCAGGAACAATAAGAACTATTTTTGGGCAACCACGGGCAATCAATTTCTTCTCCAACCGGGCAATTAACGCATTCGCAATTCCCCTACTGCGAAATTCAGGATGAACTCCCAAATAATAAGCTGAACCACAATGACCATCATAGCCCCCCATAATCGTCCCAACCACTTCACCAGCCACTTCCGCGACTAAAAACAGGTCAGGATCATGAGTCAATTTACGCTCGATATCCACTTCAGGATCAACACCAGGATTAAGTAAATCGCAGCGTTCCCATAAGGTGATCACTTCTTCAAAATCATCTTGTCGAAATACCCGAATTTCCATCCCTAAACCAACCTGTTTTTATTGCAATAATTATTTTCTCATTATCTCTGCTTTAACACCGGAATCAATACGAAAATGCGTTCTCTTCTACGAATGGCTATAATATAACGTTCACCATACCATAATGGGAAAAGAATCATGAATACACCAAACATTAATCAGATTAAGTCTTTTTTCCTTTCATTACAGGATGAAATTTGCCAACAACTGGAACAGACAGATGGCAAAGCGAAGTTTACTGAGCAGTGCTGGCAACGAAAAGAAGGCGGCGGAGGCCGTAGCCGAATTATGAAAGAAGGCACGATATTCGAGCAAGCAGGCGCTAATTTTTCTCATGTATCAGGAGACATGCTTCCCTTATCAGCAACAGCTCACCGTCCTGAATTGGCCGGACGTCATTATCAGGCAATGGGCGTCTCTCTGGTTATTCATCCGTTGAATCCCTATATACCAACCAGTCATGCTAACGTTCGGTTCTTTATTGCAGAAAAAGAAGGTGAAGCGCCAGTATGGTGGTTCGGCGGGGGTTTTGATTTAACGCCTTATTATGGTTTTAAGGAAGATGCTATTCATTGGCACACCACCGCCAGAAATATATGTCGTCCTTATGGAGAAGATGTTTATCCAAAATATAAAAAATGGTGTGATAATTATTTCTATATTAAACATCGTAACGAAGCCCGCGGAATTGGCGGCTTATTCTATGACGACTTAAATACGCCTGACTTTAAACATTGTTTTAATCTTACTCAAGATATAGGTACAGGTTTCCTTTCTGCCTATCTACCTATTGTGGAAAAAAGGAAGGAGATATTATGGGGTGAACGTGAACGGCAATTCCAATTATATCGCCGTGGTCGTTATGTAGAATTTAACCTCGTTTGGGACAGAGGAACCCTATTTGGATTACAAAGTGGGGGACGAACAGAATCTATCTTAATGTCCATGCCACCATTAGTACGCTGGGAATATGATTATCACCCTGAACCTGGCTCTGCGGAAGCCGCTTTATATATCGACTTTCTACCAGTAAAAAACTGGATATGATTTTTTATCATGTTAGGAATATTATAAAAAACTATTCCTAACTATTTATATTTTTATTACAGCCAATGCAAGAATCCCTCACATAAAAAAACTTAACAATTTATTAACAAACCCTTAACATAAAAGAATCAGGTTGGACCTGATGACTATCTGCTGGAAACGTGTTTAATATGAATCCGTACCTAAAGAGTACCTCTAATTAATAACTAAAAATTTATTCCAGGAGATATTTTATGCAAATACAAAACAATAACTACAGAGGCGTAATACCGCCGTACATTCTTCAAAATATTTATAATAATGACAATGAAAAGAAGAAAGTATTAATGACATTAAATCACACTCAGAGTTTAATGTTGGACAATGTTATTAGAGAATCTTCCGATGATTCCGGCGATGACGATAAAGTTACCAATACAACTATACATCGTTCTATTCACGATGCAGAAAATAAACGCAAGTTGCCAGGAAAATTAGTACGAGATGAAGGAGATCCAGATAACGGAGATAAATCAGTTGATAACGCATATAGATATTTAGAAGCAACTTACAATTTCTATAAAGAAGTTTTCAATCGCAACTCATTAGATGATAAAGGAATGAAATTGATTGCCACTGTGCATTATGGCGAAGAATATATGAATGCATTCTGGGGCAACGGACAAATGGTATTTGGCGACGGAGATGGCAAAACCTTCAATGATTTCACAACCTCTGTCGATGTTATCGGCCATGAATTATCTCATGGTGTTATTGAGAAAACAGCGGATCTGGTCTATTTCTTTCAGTCTGGAGCATTAAATGAATCAATAGCGGATGTTTTTGGCTCATTAGTAAAACAACATTATCTGAAACAAAAAGCTGATGAAGCAGATTGGATTATGGGAAGCGAGCTACTGGGCAAAGACGTTAAAGGCGTAGGGATTCGTTCACTGAAAAAACCCGGCAGCGCATATGATGATGAAGTTCTCGGTAAAGATCCACAGCCTGGTCATATGGATGATTTTAAAGAGCTGCCGATTTATAGAGACAATGGCGGGGTTCATATTAACTCAGGTATTCCTAATAAAGCCTTCTATAATCTGGCGATAAAATTAGGTGGATATGCCTGGGAGAGAGCAGGAAAAATATGGTACAACACATTGTTGGATAAAGATCTTGCACGCGATGCTAACTTCTTATCCTTCGCTAAATTAACAGTTAAACATGCTCGTGAATTATTTGATGAGGATGTTGAAAAAGCCACAATTGATAGCTGGAAAGAAGTGGGCGTTAAAGTGAAGGAAGATAAAGACGATAAGGGCGGTGACAAGGATGATAAAGGCGGCGACAAGGGCGATAAAGGCGGCGATAAGGGAGATAAAGGCGGCGATAAGGGAGATAAAGGCGGCGATAAGGGAGATAAAGGCGGCGATAAGGAAGATAAAGGCGGCGATAAGGGAGATAAAGGCGGCGATAAGGAAGAAAAAGGCGGCGAATAAGGACAAAACTGAAGATTAATCTATAAATATATCGCTGGTTTAACGCCAGCGATATTTTATTATTTGTAATACCTGGCTTGTAAAAAATACATCTAATAGAAGATGCCAAAATTGTTAACGCCGAATTTCACGCTATACTAGAGAGACCTGAAAAATAACCGTAAAAATTTGGTATATCATGAATAATAAAACTCTTAAACTCACAACTGATAGTAAAATCACAATTTCTCTACAAGGAGGATTTGCCACCATACCTAGCCTTAACCAAGATAAAACAGTGAATTTAAAATCATTGTCTCCGCACCAACAGCAATTATTTCTTCAAGCCATAGAACAAGATTTTTCTGATTCTATGCCACCATCACCAAATCCTGATCAACATTATTATCTGCTCAGTATTACCAATGGAAATGAAGAATACCACTTCACTCTTCCAGAACCTGATGCACCAGAAATCATTACTCAGGTATGGAATGACAATAACAAGGGTGGTTAATCGCCACCCTTTTTTTCTTATAATTTAGTATTAACGCTTTTTCAGATGTGCCATCAGACGCTTACGCTTACGCATTTGATTTGGCGTCAACGTATTACGTTTATCGGCATAAGGATTTGCCCCTTCTTTAAACTGAATCCGAATCGGCGTCCCCATCACTTTCAGAGATCGACGGAAATAGTTCATCAGGTAACGCTTATAAGAATCAGGCAAATCGGTTACCTGATTACCGTGGATCACAACGATTGGCGGATTATAACCACCAGCATGAGCATATTTCATTTTCACCCTGCGACCACGGATCATCGGCGGTTGATGATCTTCTTCGGCCATATGCATGATACGGGTTAGCAGTGAAGTATTGACACGGCGAGTAGCGCAATCATAAGCCTCAAGAATCGAGTCAAACAGATTCCCCACCCCACTACCATGCAGAGCAGAGATAAAATGAACTCTGGCAAAGTCAACAAAACCAAGACGATAATCCAGCATCTCTTTCACACGCTCTTTATCTTCTTGCGACATGCCATCCCACTTATTGACCGCAATGACCAATGAGCGCCCGCTATTAAGAATAAAACCCAATAACGACAAATCTTGATCGGAAATGCCTTCTCGCGCATCGATCACCAGCAATACAACGTTAGCATCTTCAATCGCTTGAAGGGTTTTGATAACTGAAAATTTTTCAACCGTTTCAGTGATTTTACCGCGCTTACGTACCCCTGCGGTATCAATAAGGATATATTCACGGCCATTGCGCTCCATTGGAATATAAATACTGTCGCGGGTCGTGCCAGGCATGTCGTAAACCACAACCCTCTCTTCACCCAAGATACGGTTAGTCAACGTAGACTTACCCACATTTGGTTTACCGACAATGGCTAATTTCAATGGCAAAGTTGATGGATCAAAATCCTCTTCTTCTTCTACCATCTCAATTTTATTCTGTTCCTGCTCTGCCCAATAAGCTGCATTGGCTTCTTCCTCAGTCAGCTCAACCTCTTCTTCTTCGCCTTTACCAGAAAAAGGTAACAGTACTCGTTCAATAAGTTGGGTGACTCCACGACCATGAGAAGCAGCGATAGAGTAGATATCCCCCAATCCGAGGGAATAAAATTCAGCAACAGCGGTATCAATATCAACGCCGTCGGTTTTATTTGCAACCAGAAAAGTGGCTCTTTCACGGCTACGTAGATGTTTTGCTATCGCGTGATCTGCTGGCATCAATCCAGCACGAGCATCTACCATAAACAGAACAATATCGGCCTCTTCAATCGCCATCAAAGATTGAGCTGCCATATGGGTTTCTACACCTTCTTCGGCGCCATCAATACCACCGGTATCAATGATGATAAACTCCTGCCCTTCAACCTCAGCTCGACCATATTTGCGGTCGCGAGTCAGACCTGGAAAATCCGCTACCAGCGCATCTCTTGTACGGGTTAAACGGTTAAATAATGTGGACTTACCCACATTGGGGCGCCCTACCAGAGCGACGACAGGTATCATTTGTTGATGCCTCATGACTTAATTTGAAATTAGCGTTCCACTGTTCATACAGCGTTAATCACAACAGAACACTAAAAAGACGAAACGGCTCCTGTTCTCTCCAGGAGCCGTGGGACTATACTATAACTAATACTATAATTAACGCTTTACTCTATATTCCGATAAACAGGCAGTAAGCAATACTCAACGGGTAAACAGATAAACCGTACCATCTTTCGCCTGTACCATCAGTTTATCACTAGCAACAACCGGACGGCTCATTAAACCGGAACTATCGACTTTATGCTGGGCAACGAACTTGCCATCATCCATATTCAGCCAGTGCAGATAACCTTCACTGTCACCGACAACCAGATAGCCGTTATACATTTCAGGCGCGGTCAAATTACGGTGTTGCAATTTTGTCTGAGTCCACAAAGTGACGCCATCACTTTGACGCAGCCCCATAACTCGATCGTTTTGGTCAACAATATAGATATTATCACCAGAAACAACCATCTCATTCACTGAACCCAAATCGCGCTTCCAGAGGATCTGACCTGAACGCATATCAAGCGCCACCAGATTACCGTTATAAGCTATTGCATATATCACGCCCTCAGAAATAACCGGTGTCGTATCAACATCATTAAGACGACCAATTTCTGTAGAACTGGTTACCTGAGAAATACGTTGTTGCCAAATCAACTGCCCCTGAGAAATCAAAACGGCGTTGACGCGGCCATTATCCCCACCGACGACGGCAGCGCCGTAAGCTACAGCAGGAGCCGATTCGCCACGCAATGATAATGATGGCGTATCCAAATTAACGGACCACTGCACTTTACCCTCTGACTCACTTAATGCCTGCAACATCCCATTACTGGTATGAATCAGTACCAAACCATCACTCACCACAGGACGCGACAACGCTTCACCGGCAACGTCAGATTGCCAGGCAACCTGGCCGTCTTTGGTATTCAATGCAATAACTTTGGCACGTTCAGTACCTACATAGAGATGATCCCCAGCAACGGTCAGACCACCAGAGAGCAATGCAGGTATACGAGAAGAGAGGAAACCTGCTTTTTCAGCCAGATTCACCGACCATATCTCTTTACCGCTATCAATGTCCAACGCCTTAACGATGCCATGACGATCAGCAACATAAACAGCGGAGCCCTGCCAGGTTGGCGTCAAGTGAGAATAATAACGGCCTACACCATCACCTACAGATTTATCCCAAACCTCGCTTGGATTAAATTGATTTTCGACCTGTGGCAATGGCGACATCGTTACCGTGTCTTGCTCACTTGAACAACCGGCTAGCAGAACGGAAGCCACCAAACCAACCAAGAGTGTTTTACGCAGTTGCATTGAAAGAATCCCCTTAGCTGGATAAGTTATTCAATTTAAGATTTAACATCGATTTGATCACCTGCGGTGAATCTGAACTCAAGCCTTTGGTATACGCTGCACGGGCGCCGGTAATATCACCTTTTTTCAACAGTGCATCACCGCGGATATCCTCTGCGACGGCAACCCAACCGGAACCTTTGACCTGTTCCAATGTTTTCAGCGCAGCATCCGCTTTATCTTCCGCCAATTGAACCCTGGCTAAGCGAATATTCACCAGAGCCTGCAAATCCTCATTCTTTGCCTGACCGGCAGCCGCAGATAAAAATTGATCTGCTTTAGTTAACTCATTCTTTTCAACAGCAAGTTGAGCCAAATGCATATGCGCCATCACGCCATAACTGTTATTAGTTTCACTGGCAAATTTTTCAGCAGCAGCATGACCCTCTTTTGTACTGGCAACTAATCCTTGATCTACCCGTTCAAAAGCTTCTGCGCTTTCCTGCAACTGATTTGTCTGATGAGATTGCCAGTAACGCCAGCCAATCAGCGCCCCGGCACCCAATACCAGCCCAAAAACCAAGGCCTTACCATTATTGGCAAAAAAGCGACGGATCGCGTCTACTTGTTCGTTTTCATTGGTATAGACTTCCACAGAGTCTCTCCTTAACCTAACAGTTCAGCCAAACGAACAGAAATTTCACTTTGCGGCAACGTTTGTTGTTCACCTGTACGTAAATCTTTAATGGCTACCTGACCAGAACGAACTTCATCCTCACCGAGAATCAATGCAATTTTGGCGCCTTGTTTATCCGCACGCCCCAGTTGCTTCTTAAAGTTCCCTCCGCCGTGGTTCATCATTAAACGCAATTGGGGCAACGTATCACGTACCTGTTCAGCCAAAATCAATGCTGCTTGCTGACTACCTTCACCAAAAGAAGCGAGATAAACATCTGCAACTGACCGCTCCGCAGCAAATACTGGATTGATTTCCTGCACCAGCAAAATCAGACGTTCCATTCCCATAGCAAAACCCACAGCAGGCGTTGGCCGGCCCCCCATTTGCTCAACCAGCCCATCGTACCGACCACCGGCACAAACCGTCCCTTGCGCCCCAAGTGCCGTCGTTACCCATTCAAATACCGTGCGGTTATAATAATCCAGACCACGAACTAAACGCTGATTAATCCGATACTTGATACCCACCCCATCAAGAAGCGCACACAGGCTATCAAAATGTTCCTTTGATTCGGCATCAAGATAATCAACCAGTTCCGGCGCATCATTAAGAAGTTGCTGAACTTCAGGATTTTTTGAATCCAGAACACGCAATGGATTGCTGTACATACGGCGTTTGCAATCTTCATCCAGCTTATCTTTGTGCTGCTCAAGAAAAGCCACTAACGCCTCACGGTAATTAGCGCGTGCCGCCAACGAACCAATAGAGTTCAGTTCAAGCGTTACATGCTCAAAAATACCAAGCTCACGCCACCAGCGGGCGGTCAATAAAATAAGTTCGGCATCAATATCAGGTCCTTGAAGACCAAAAACTTCAGCACCTAACTGATAAAATTGGCGGTAACGGCCTTTTTGTGGACGTTCATAACGGAACATTGGCCCTAAATACCACACGCGCTGTTCCTGATTGTACAGCAGACCATGTTCAATACCGGCACGCACACAACCTGCGGTATTTTCAGGGCGTAGGGTCACACTTTCACCATTGCGATCATCAAAGGTATACATCTCCTTTTCAACCACATCAGTGACTTCCCCAATAGCTCGTTTAAATAACGGGGTCTGCTCTACAATCGGTGTACGGATCTCACTATAACCATAACCCGCCAGTACCCGTTTCAAAATAGTTTCGATACGCTGCCAGATAACCGTATCTGCCGGCAAGTAGTCATTCATGCCTCGAATAGCTTGGATATTTTTTGCCACGTTTTATCTCTAGTTAATGATTCAAAAATGATGTTGATTATATACCCGTTATCTTTCAAGTTGCCTCTTTGTTGGCTGCACTCACTCACCCCGGTCACATAGTTACCTATGCTCCCGGGGCTTCGCTCCCTTGCCGTCGCGATGCATCTTGAAATCGAAGCGAATACCGATGAGCTTCAATTAACAAACAAAACAACGCTGGCTCATCGTTATGATGAGCCAGTATCAGGTACATTATTTGTCCAGTTGACTTATGCCAATGCGCTTATTTTCATCCAACATTGATGCTTTAGCACGGATCTTCGCCTCAAGCTGATCGATCATATCAGCATTATCGAGACGCTCTTTCTGCCGTACGCCATCTTCATAAAAACCACTCTTTGTTCTGGCGCCGGTGACACCTAAAGTAGAAACCTCCGCTTCACCGGGCCCGTTAACCACACAACCAATAATAGAAACATCCATCGGTGTGAGCAAATCTTCTAAGCGCTGTTCCAAGGCATTAACTGTGCCAATAACATCAAATTCCTGACGGGAACAGGTTGGACAAGCGATAAAGTTTATACCACGGGAACGAATACGTAATGCTTTCAGAATGTCGAAACCCACTTTAACTTCTTCGACAGGATCAGCAGCCAGAGAAATACGCAAGGTATCACCGATACCTTCTGACAGGAGGATACCTAAGCCAATGGCTGATTTTACAGAACCTGCACGGGCGCCGCCCGCCTCGGTAATACCAAGATGCAATGGCTGATCAATTTTCTGAGCTAACAAGCGATAGGCACCAACCGCCAGAAACACATCCGACGCTTTTACACTGATTTTAAACTGGTCAAAATTAAGTCTATCAAGAATATCTACATGACGCATAGCCGATTCCACCAGCGCTTCTGGGGTAGGCTCACCGTATTTTTCCTGAAGATCCTTTTCTAATGATCCGCCATTTACACCAATGCGGATTGGGATATTTTTATCACGGGCAGAAGCCACAACCTCACGGATACGCGCTTCACTACCGATATTACCAGGGTTAATACGCAGACAATCGACACCATACTCTGCAACCTTAAGCGCAATACGGTAATCAAAATGGATATCTGCGACCAAAGGAACACTCGCTTGCTGCTTAATCAACTTAAATGCTTCTGCGGCGTCCATTGTTGGTATTGATACGCGAACAATATCAACGCCAACACGCTCAAGCGATTTAATTTGTTTAACAGTCGCTTCCACATCTGTAGTACGTGTGTTTGTCATTGACTGCACCGCAATAGGCGCACCATCCCCGACAGGCACATTGCCTACATAAATACGCGTAGATTTGCGTCTTTTTATCGGCGATTCATTATGCATATTGGTATTTCTCCCATACTTCCATGTGCTTACTGATAAAACTACAACTATGCCCTACTGCAACAGGCCTTTTATTGTTTATTGTGCTGCTGGCACTTTAAGACGCGCGATACGACTCTCTTTAATAAAGCGGCTTAAATCAACAACTTGCCCCCGGAACTGTACATCCACAACAGCCGGAGCACCGATAGTTAACTCATAAGGTAATGGGCCAGAGAGGCTCAGATGGTCACCCTTATGTTTAGTTCCACTAAATAGTTTTTTTCCATTTGCATCAACAACTTGTAGCCAACAGGATGCTTTAAAATTCATCATCAGCTTATTACTGTCAGCAACTGCCGTTGAATTATTTTCAGACACGCTCGGTACCTGAGCTGTCCCTTGATTAGCCGGCAACGGAGCAGTCTGAGTTTGTGGCCCGTTACCAGCTAATTGAGTTTCAGGTGTTTTCACCACTTGATTTTGAGTTGACGCCACAGATTGAGTCACTTCCTGATGATGACTGCTCGTATTATTCGCCACCACGGCATTTTCGGCTAAAGCGACAGATACTGGCGGCTCACTTGTTACCTGCTCGCGAGCCGGTAACTGTGCCGCCTGATCGTGACTTTCAGTGGACGAATCCACTGAACTACCTTTTTTCTGGGCAATTTTAGCCGCAGAATGATCAGCCATCGAAATCAATTCTTTCTGTTGAGCTATATGGTTTTGCCACCACCATGCTCCCGTCAAACTAATTACAACTAAAATAATCAACCACGTAATCCACATCAACCAACTTTCGCGTTTTTTACGTTTTTTACCCAATGAAAAACTCTGCATCGGTGAAACTTTCGCTGTTTTTGCCGGGGTATGCTTATCCAGAATCGCCAGAATTTCTGCTTCTGGAATTTGCACCAATTTAGCATAAGAACGAACATAACCACGCAGGAAAGCCGGTACCATCGTGGCTGGAATATTGTCCTCTTCAATATCACGGATAGTAGAAAGTTTTAAACACAAGCGATCAGCTACAGTCTGCTGGGTTAGCCCGTGTTGTTCACGAGCCTGACGCAGGAGCTGACCTGCGGTTAAATAAGCTTGTTCTGGAGTCGTTTCTGTATTCATTAGCAAGAAGACGCGGTTCTGTTCAGGTTGTGAAAAACTTCGCGCTGGCTCCTGCTATAATCTTTAAATTACACAATAGCCTGCGCGGCGAAATAGATTTGCTATTTTACTAGCGGCAAATCACTGATAACAAACACGCCTGTTAGCATGGCTCCCAGCAAACAGAGTTTTGACTTCTTCATACTGCCCCTGCTCACAGAGAAAAACGCTGTAATGATACAATACCGTATCATTTCCTGGCGCGTACTGCATCGCCATTTTGTAACGTTGACGGGCAGCTTCCGGCTGACCAGAATATTGCTCATACAACGCCATACCTAATTGAGCCTGATAATGGTCTGGCTTTGCCAGTAAAACCTTATCAAAGTGATATCTGGCGGCAGGCAAATTACCTTTAGCCAAATAAGCCATTCCCAGTTGAATCCGGGTTTCTGCTGCGACTGTTCTCTGTTGATTGCCTTTTATTGGTTGATTGGAACATCCTGCCAACAACATAGCAACCACCACGGCAACAACCGTCATTCCCGATAACGATTTCCTTATCATTCCATCCCCACCGACCAAAGATATGCAATTGTAACAGTCAATTCAGTTACTGCATGACAGGATATACCAACATTCCTATTCAGACTGCCCTTATCTGAATAGGTTCACCGGCCTGACGTTTTTTCAATGTACGTTTGGTACGATCAATCACATCACCGGCAAGCTGACCACATGCGGCATCAATATCATCACCGCGAGTCTTGCGGACAATAGTAGTGAAACCATATTCCATCAACACCTTAGCAAAGCGATCAATCCGGCTGTTGGAACTACGGCCATATGGCGCCCCCGGAAACGGATTCCACGGGATCAGATTGATCTTACTCGGGGTATCTTTCAAACATTCAGCTAATTGATGAGCCTGTTCCACGCTGTCATTAATATGATCCAGCATGACATATTCCACGGTTACACGTCCCTGATTGGCATTGGATTTAGTTAAATAGCGACGTACACCGGCAAGGAACTGCTCGATATTATATTTACGATTGATAGGAACAATGTCATCCCGCACATCATCTGTCGGCGCATGCAGGGAAATCGCCAAAGCAACATCGATCATATCGCCAAGTTTATCCAGTGCCGGCACCACACCGGATGTGGATAATGTCACGCGGCGCTTTGATAAACCAAAACCAAAATCATCCATCATGATTTCCATAGCCGGCACCACGTTATTCAGGTTAAGAAGAGGTTCTCCCATCCCCATCATCACCACATTGGTAATCGGGCGGCGACCACTGGATTTCAGTGAACCAATAATTTTTGCCGCGCGCCAAACCTGACCAATAATTTCAGAAACCCGCAAATTACGGTTAAACCCTTGCTGAGCAGTAGAACAGAATTTACACTCCAGTGCACAACCCACTTGAGAAGAGACACACAAAGTCGCGCGATCATCTTCCGGGATATAAACCGTTTCAACCTGCTGATCGCCAACAGTGATCGCCCATTTAATCGTCCCATCGGCCGAACGTTGCTCTTCTGCTACTTCCGGCGCACGGATCTCTGCAACTTGTTGCAATTTTGCTCGCAGGGTTTTATTGATATCCGTCATCTGCTCAAAATCATCATAGCAATAGTGATACATCCACTTCATCACCTGATCGGCACGGAATGGTTTTTCTCCCATATCAAGGAAAAACTGGCGCATTTGCTTGCGATTCAGATCAAGCAGGTTAATTTTACCGCCTTTCTTTTCTGGAGTTTCAGACACGACAGAAGCAGCAAACTGTGCCGCAGTATTTGGTTGGGACATTTTTTTATATCGCCTCGTTGTGACACTTTCGGCTCTGCGTTGATGAATTCAACGCGAAGTTTCAATTCGGGTCACTATCAGTTTAGTATAGTGACAAATAATAAGCGCCCCGTTGAATTAACAACGGGGCGCCGCATTGTACAAACTTTAATGCAATGATGCTACGGGTAACGCAAATCAATTAACGTGGGCAAATTTCATCTTCTGTGAAGAAATAGGCAATTTCACGGTTTGCAGATTCAACCGCATCAGAGCCGTGAACCGCGTTTTCAGTGAAGCTATCTGCATAATCAGCGCGCAGAGTACCTGCCAATGCATTATCAGGATTAGTTGCCCCCATCAGGTCGCGGTGACGCTGTACTGCATTCTCGCCTTCCAATACCTGAACCATAATCGGACCAGAAGTCATAAATTCCACCAAACCATCAAAGAAAGGACGGCCTTTGTGCTCCGCATAGAAGCCCTCAGCCTGTTCACGGGTCAGGTGAAGCATTTTGGCGGCAATAATTTCAAACCCGGCGCTTTCAAAACGAGCATAAATAGCCCCAATGGCATTTTTCTTTACCGCGTTAGGCTTAATAATAGAAAAAGTACGTTCAACCGTCATGGATAACCTCTTGGTTCTTCTGTCAGCAACTGATAATTTTAATTTTTCCCGATAAGTTAATCGGTTAATACTCATTCCGCAACCTTAGCGGAGACAAAAACGGCGTTGATTATAGGGGCATGGATAGCGGTTGCCTACAGAAAACATAACATTCCATTAAATTTTTCTTAGCGAAAATTACCATTTTTTCGTACAAATCACATTTTTACCCGAATCGTTTACTTCAAGGTAAAATTGACAGAATCAATCTGTCCACCCAAATCCAAAACACTAAGCTGATATTTACCCGGTTGAGTCAATGTCTGAACAAATCCCTGATTCTTCTCTGTGGTCATTACCTGTTCTCCATTCAGAAACCACCATTGTTGCCCACCACTACCGCCCTGAGTAGTAACACGTAAATCAAGGTGGTTAAAACCGGGGAGCCGTTTCAATACATCTCCGTTGCGAATACCCACGATCAACAACGGCGCTTCATCTGATTTCAACGGTGGACATTGAGGATTAATCGGCGGCAGACGCTGCGCCCGCCGCTCTTGTGCTGGTAACCATGCTTCGAGGGTAATCGGCCACAAAGCGATATTTTTAGCCTGAGCGCCGGGACAATCAGGAGCCACACGCAAGCCATTCTTATCCAACCACACCTGTTCATTGATGCCTGAAATGGCCTCTTGCCCCACCGCAGGCAATGTAGGCGGAATAGTGTTATTCAATATCCAGCTCAGACGCCGCTGACGGCAATTATTTTCTTCCTTCGGCAAACTCTGCCCTCCGGGCCAACAGATAATTGCCTGACTAACACTTGCCGGACGTGGATCAACCGGGATTCGTTTAGCTCCATTTCGCATATTGGCAAGTAACAAGTTATTGATCTGATTCATGATGGGAATTGCCGTAGCGTAGCCAAACTGCCCAACAACTGGCGTGCCGTCTGGCCGACCAACCCAAACACCGATGGTATAACGCGCATTTAAACCGATAGCCCAAGCATCACGATAACCATAGCTGGTACCGGTTTTCCATGCCAGCGGCACTTGTGCCGACAAAACATCATCAGGTTGCGGCAGAGCTTCCCCAGCCATAATTCGCCTCACTATCCATGCAGCGCCGGGGGAAAAAAGTCGCCGATCACGCAATTTCTGCTGTGGAGTGAATCTCAAGGGGGAAACCTTACCCTGACGAGCAAACGCCGAGTAAGCCGCCACCAGTTGATCCATCCGGGTTGCCGTGCCGCCAAGAATCAATGATAAGTTAGGTTCACTGCCGGGAGGAAAACGCAATACAGTTCCTACATTACGCATATTGGCGGTAAACCGCTTAGCACCATAAACTTCAAGCAGCTGCACAGCGGGTAAATTCAGTGAACGAACCAACGCTTCACTGGCGCTGACTGGCCCATGAAAGCCGCTGTCAAAATTTCCCGGGCGATAATAATCAAAGCGGCGAGGCACATCCTGCAATAGTGATTCCCCATGAATCAACCCATCATCCAGCGCCATTGCATACAGAAATGGTTTCAGGGTCGATCCCGGCGAACGCCATGAACTTATCATATCAACATGACCAAAACGGCTATCATCCCGCAGATCCAGCGAGCCGATATAAGCTTTCACCGCCATGTCGGTGTGATCAACCACTAACACGCCAATCGAAGTTTTTTCTGGTAACTGGTATTTCCAATTCACTGCCATATCTTCAAGCTGGCGTTGTAATCCCACATCAAGGGTTGTTTTGATGATCTCCCGACGTATACCTTTCGCCATTCGTCTGGCAAAAAGCGGGGCAAGCTGCGGCACCTGCCGCGGAGCCAACCACAATGTTTCTTGCCGAATATCAGCAACCGTCTGTTCCGGCCAGATTTTATAACGCGCCAACCGTTGCAGCACCTTATCACGAGCAGCCTGTGCCCGCTCAGGATAGCGATCTGGCCTTAAACGGCTAGGGGCCTGTGGCAAAACAGCCAGTAAAGCCGCTTCCCCCGCAGAAAGTTCAGAGGGTGGTTTAGCCAAATATGCCCAACTCGCCGCGCCGACACCTTGTAACGTTCCTCCAAACGGCGCCCGGTTTAGATACATCTCAAGAATTTCATCTTTAGAATAGTGCCATTCAAGCTGCAAAGTACGCCAAATCTGTTTCAGCTTCCCGCCTAAAGTGCGTGAATGTGGGTCAATCAACCGGGCTACCTGCATTGACAGAGTACTGCCGCCGGATAAAATTTTACCGGCCCGAATATCCTGCCAGGCAGCCCTGACCAGAGAAATCGGGTTAATCCCTGGATGCTGGTAAAACCAACGATCTTCATAAGTCAGCAAAGCTTGAATATATTCCGGCGATACTTGATCCAACGCCACCGGATAACGCCAAACGCCTTCATCATCGGCAAAACGCCAAAGCGGCGTACCATCCTCACTCACGACAATACGCGCCATCTTGATTTCACGCAGTGGCAAAGGCCAGATTTTATCTGCCAACCATAAACCCGCCTGGATCAGAAACAACAACAGCACAATCAACCATATAAGGCGATGCGTTTTCTTCATTGATGAATACCTGATGAGAAATCAGCCCTTACACCTGAGCATAAGGGCTGACAAATTTAGCGGACAACTTCCAGTTTTTCAGGTGTAGAACCAACTGCACGCCAGTAAGGCACATACATAGATTCCACCTGTGGCGCAGGAATTGTGTAGATTCCTGGCGTTACCGCGCGAGCCAGATAGAGCAACGTCACCGGCTGAGACGGATCAACCGCGACTGCCGCCACATATCGATCATCACGATATTCAATATGACGAATCGTCGCCTGCTGCATATCGCCAATCAACTCCTGAAGATTAGCGGCACTCTCACTCAACTTGGCGCTGCTGTTAGCCAAATTCTGGTTTTCCAGCTCCAAACCGGCGGGCAATAAATCAACAATCAAAGCATCCTGTACAGGTTTATCTGAACTCACCACCAGCTTCACAACCACCATTTCACCGCTTTTCAGATGGTCAATGGAAATCGGATTACCCTGCATATCCAGATAGCTACGCTGAATTTTCAGCACATTAGCGTAAGGTTTCGGAGAGCGCAGTGGGTAGCCCACCACATTCACTCGTGAATAGAGCGTGCTGTCACCAAGGTTACTGATACTCACATCTTGCTGAATATCCTGTGGAGACAGCATCTCACTATAGGGTTTGTCCCTACCTATTATTGAAGCCCGTTGATTAATCACAGCCTTCCACGGTTGCGCCGATGTATCAATAAAGAAACGTCCCGCCAGATAGAGTGAATTACTCTCCTGAGTTGAGAAATAATTGCGGGATGTCAATTCATCAGACAGCGCCAACAATTTTTCGTCACGTTCCTTTATCAGCATATTATTTTCAGTCAACAGAGCAACAATCATTGCGTTGTCACGGATGGCACTGCCGTAATCACCTAAATCTAAATCATCATTACGGTTTTTACTGATCCCCAAACGCACCGCCTCATCTGCTCGGGGGTTATCCCCCATCAGTTTCAGTGCAACGCCCAGTTGTACCAGTGACAAACCATTGTCGGCTTGCTGACGGCGTTCATAAACTTGTCTCAAAGCACCCAATGGCGCTTGCTGTTGATTGGCAAGCACCAGCCCGGCATAAGCCTGAACCGAGAATCGCATTGCTTCCTGATTTTGGCTGTAGGAATAGTTAATAACACTCTTATCCTGTAAATAACGTAACAGGCGATTATTGGCAGAAATCAACACCTCTTTGGGTACGCTATAACCTCGTTGACTTGCACGGAATAGAAAATCCGTGGCATAAGCCGTTAACCAATACTCTTCATCACCGGTTTTATCCCATAAAGCAAAGCTACCGTCATGACGCTGCATACTCACCAGATGAATAATTCCCTCATCAATACTTGCCCGACGTTTATTATCATCTTCCGCCATAATACCCAGATCATTTAGCTCTGATTTGTTTGAATAGAGTGACGGGTAAAGCCCACTGATCGTCTGCTCAAGGCAGCCATACGGATAGGCGTACAATTCACGAATATAGCGTGAAATCTGTAACGGCGGACGGCTGCTCAGTAACAACTGCCCCTCGGCCCCTTCTGGTGATAAACCCGATAAGGCATCTGACGGCAACTGCCAATCCTCTCCCGGATGAATCACATTAGCGAACAGAACCGTTTCTGCTGGCTGTGCCGGACGCACGCCAATCTGCCAACTATTTTTATACTGTTTCAGATTCTCACCGGGTAAATTCAGACCATCAACCGTCAGCGAAACCTCTCCTTGACCAACCCCCAAATCCGCTGTGACCGGAATCTCCACTGTGGTGCGTTTGCCTTTTTCCAGTGTTATCTCTTTGCTCGCCTCCCCTTCTAACTTAATCAGGTCATTAGCGGCAAAGTTCAAAATCAAATCTTGCCTCTGTTCAGTTAAATTAGTTAAATCCAACGACAGCAATGCACTATCGCCACCGGCCATAAACCGAGGTAATGCCATCTGTGCAACCACCGGAGCAGCAACGACAACTTTACTTTCACCGTGGCCGAATTCATCTTCACTCCACGCTTGAGCCATCAACCTCAATTCACCATTGAAATCAGGAATTGGCAAAATGATCTGCCCTTCCCCATTCTCATCCAATGTCACTGGCTGTGCTTGTTCAGCGATAATCTTAACTTCGGTTAATGGTTTCCTACCGCCACGATCAAGGGCGCTATCATCACCGTCACCGCCAAAACGCAGATTCGCCAGACGGCCTTCACCTTCAATCAACTGACCATACACATCATATTGATCGACGCTGTAGCGCTTACGACCAAAGAAAGCTTCATAGGGGTCCGGAGTTTTAAAATTCGTGACATTCAACACCCCCGTATCAACCGCAGAAAGCAGCACATTAACCTGTTTGGGTAATTTCCGCCCTTGCTGTGGCGTCGCCTTGACTTTAACGGTCAAATTCTGATTCGGCCGCATTTTTTCTGGTGCGGATAATGTCAAATCAAGCTTACGATTTTCATCAACTAACGGCAGATGCAACACGCCAATGGCACGTTTCGGCGTCGCCTGACGGGATTTATCCTCTGGCCGCACTACCACAGCAGTTAAATAAAGGTCATGACGACGCCACTCTTTATTTACCGGCACTTCCACATCCAAACCTTGCTCTGGCACATCAATTTTTTGCCACCAAAGCGGCCCTTCGCTGGATTCCACCAACAGATAACCTTTACCGGCCTGTGGCGCGACCATATGCAATTTTATCTTCTCACCTACTTGATAAGCGGGTTTATCCAGAGATAACTTGACTTGATCAGGACGAACAGCCCCTGTGCCGCCGGTATTGTCCTGCCATGAGTAACCCGCCCAGAAATTAACGCTGGTCACTAATTGATTTTCTGGATTAACCACTTCAATACGGTACGCCCCCCAATCAACCGGGAAACTGACCTGTGCCGTACCATCTTGAGCAATCTGAATATGTTCATCCGCCATCACCAAATCTTTCTGGTCATAGCCTGATTGCCAACCTTCATCATCCGACCAACGCCAATAATAGTCACGGCGTTCATAAACCAGACGGGCAGTTAAATCTTTTGCAGGGTATTTTTTTCCATTGGCATCGGCATACACCACCGCAAATTGCGCCAGTGAATTTTCATCCACATTATAACGGCTTTGGTAACGACCTATGCGATAGTCATAAACCTCTTTCTGATTAAACAGCGGACGAATACCAACCAACTTTTCTGTCGGCCAAATGGCCTGTTCAACCCGACGAGTCACCGGACGGCCACCCGATTCAAGCAAACTGGCCTGTACAATCACGTTTACCGGCGAAGAGACTGAACCCCAGTTATCGGCACTGACATTAAGCGCGGCTTTACCGCCATCATCTAAAACCAAGTCAAACTCATCCAATGTGCGGCTAAGATTGTCCTCCGTAGCCGCGCCAAATTCATAGCCGGGCAATTTTGCTACCGCATTACGAGCCGGACGTAAGAATAATTGCCCTTGCAGACGATTATATGCAGCAGGCGCGCCATACAGATAACGGCCTTTAATCGCGAAATCCACGTTGTGGTCTTTCATCACCGGTTGCGACTCACTGCTAATCTCCAGCGCCAGGCGCTCCGGCATAAAATCTTCTACATTAAACTTGTAATAACGAGGTTTATTATCGCCCAGATCAAAACGTAACGACCAGAGCCCGGTAGCCGCTGACTGAGGGATCGCATAGCGATACTGATATAATCCATTGTCAGGTTGCCAGACAAAACTACGAACAACCTGACCATCGGTTTTCAATACATCCACTTTAACTGGCTGACTTTTTATTGCGCGGCCATCGCCATCACGCAACAAGCCATTGACAATCAACGTCTCACCCGGACGATAGAGATTACGAGGTCCGAAAACAAAAAATTGTTTGCTGTATCCTTGTGGGCCGGAGATATCAAATTCAGACAGATCCAGCGCCGGCGATACCAAATCAATCATACTGATTTGCTGGTCATGAGTAGCCAGCAATAGTTTTGCTTTCGCATTTTTCTCTAAGCTGACGTGTCCATCAGCGTCCGTTGTTGCCTTCGACAATAACTGCCCTTTCTCATCCAACAGGCGTATTTCCACCCCTTGCAGGCTGCTACCTTGCGCCAAAGATTGGGTAAACACATCCATCTTATCCAGATAGCTGTGCATAGAAACACCAATGTCGCTTAAGGTAAACATTGTTGCTGGATTAGTGTCGGTGTATTTACCCGCTTGTTGCATCACCGCCAGATAAACACCGTCTTTCTGTAACTCTTTGATATTATTTAATGGCAGCAGTAATTTTTCGCGAGTATTCAGTGTTGGATTCAAATCGAAACGGCCGGTATACACCAGTTCCGCACCTTTGAGCACCTCTTCAGATTCCCAAGAACCCATATTGTTGCGATATTGCCACTGTGCAATAAAAGCTGGTAATGCCGCCTCTTTTATCCTGAAAAAATTAACATCAACACGATTAACATTCAGGGACAATACCGGCAAACCTTGAGCGACCTTACTGGGTAACAAAGAACCTTTACTGGCGAAACCGACAGACGGAGAAATCGTAGTGGTCGTCAGGGTTTTCCCATAAGCCGTTTCGAGTTGACGATCATTGATACCTTTAACGCCCTTATCTACGGTCAATTGCAACTCACGAGATGGCGGCAAATGGCGTAAGCGAAGCTCCATCATGTTATCTGACAGTTCCCACGCCCCATCAAGTTTACCCTCTTTGACATCCACCAAACGGACATTCTGCGCAAAATCCTGATTCGGATCTAAAGGAACAGAAAATGTCACCACCATTGCACTAGCGCCATCAAGCTGAACTTCAGAAGCATCCAAAATCTTCACGGGTTTACCGGCATAACGTTTTGCTAATTCAGCCAGTGATGCTGCGTCTTTCTGTTGTTTTACTGATTTTGGTGGAATATTTGATTGTTGAGGTGCTTTTTCGCTTTGAATTTCTGAGGACTGTGATTGAGCAGATTGATTACTATCAGTGCTATCAGACTGGTCACAACCAGAAAGCATCAACAAAGAAGCCAAAATCACTGCCAAATAACGCTTGTTTCTTCCTGGTCGTTGCCAGAATTGACCTTGATTCATAACCATAACCTCTGTCTTAACTCCAACCAACTAGTGGCAGGATTTAATGAATAACTTTATACCCGTTATCTTTCAAGTTGCCTCTTTGTTGGCTGCACTCGCTCACCCCGGTCACATAGTTCGCTATGCTCCCGGGGATTCACTCCCTTGCCGTCGCGATGCATCTTGAAATCCATAGGGTATATATACCCGTTATCTTTCAAGTTGCCTCTTTGTTGGCTGCACTCACCCCGGTCACATAGTTATCTATGCTCCCGAGGATTCGCTCCCTTGCCGTCGCGATGCATCTTGAAATCCATAGGGTATATATTGGATTCAAACCAAACGGACATAATCAACTATATACCTATCGATCAACTATATACCTATCGAAACTACATACCCATTGATCAACGACATACCGCCTATTTATACAGGCAACATACAAACATTGGGTTTATATAATAGCCTGTTATTTTAATGAATTAAACATCACCAAGACGATAAATAAATCTAAATTTATCGATTCAATTTTTCATTAAGAACTCTATGTATTTAGTAAAAACATTTTTCGTCATTTTCCTCAATGACCGGAGATAGCCCTTTACTAAACGACCTATTCGATAATTTACAAGCAGTAAAATAATATAAAATCGACCGTTAAAACAAATTTAATAAAACAGAAAACTGTCATTATCGAATTAAATATATTCGGCCCCAACATACTGTTACTTTTCCTGACAAAGTATGGCAATAGGATTGTATACCAAACAATATCGATGATTATTTCATAGTTTATTACTATTATTTACATCCTTTATGAATTAATTACTTTAATCAAGAAAATCAATAAACAATCTTAACAACGGTATATTTAACCATTCATTTAATTCATTATTAACAACGATCTGAATTAATCATTACCTCAATTATATGACAGCAAAAAACAAAAAAATACAAATAAAAAAGTTAAACACATTTAATATTTTATACAAAAATCACCATTAATTAACCAATATTATCAACCACCTATTCAATTTAATTAAAAACTCATTTCCTAAAAATTATCACCATACCTAACCTTCAACTCCAGACTTAACTACAAAATAAACCCGGCAATAGAGAATATATAAAAATAACTCTCAAAATATAGAGATATAACAAATTACCCCAATAGAATTATAAAATCAAACTTAACAAAATAGACATTAAATAAAATCACAATATATTGATATAGGGTGCCACTTTCTTATCAAAAGTGGCAATAATTGTTTTTGTGAAACACTGACTATACAAATTTCTTTCTATAAAATATGAATAAAATCCTCTATGATGAAAAAATGCAATAAAAAGCGTGAATAAATTTAGCAATAAAAATATTAACCTATCGTTATTATAATCCCAATTATTTAAAACAGAAAAAAGCACTAACCCCAACGCTATCGCAAATGGGGCAATAACTCGATGAACATCCATTTTCTTAATAACTTTCATTATGTTATTCAACTAACAATACTTGCCCTGTTTTCAGTTGTTTGACATTCGGTAACCAAAGTCTTCCCCAGCTACCAGTACAATGACATCCATAAACTTGTTTTATACCTTCTTTTATGAAAAATTCTCTAATCTTCAATAACTCTGTCGGTAACGCTCTCCTTAAATGCAATCCGCCTATTACCGCATATACTTTGTCTACACCAGTAATCATTTTAGCGTGGTTAATAATTTCACAAATACCAGAATGACCACAACCAATGATAATCACCAGTCCATTATCGCTCTTCCAAATTAATGCACTATCATCAAGTATATAATCATTAGCCCAAGAACTTTTTCTAATTAACCCATAGGACTTTCGATGACTATTTGCTATTTCGCCTGAAAAAATAAATCTATCGCTTATTTTCATATGCGATTTCGTTAAGCGAAAAAAAACTCGCTTCTTAACTCTTTTATTAATTTTACCCGATATTTTTTTGAACTTTAACACACTCTTTTTATTGAACATAACACCATAATATTTCTCACTTAATGCATCAGGATGACATATTAATTTAGCATTATGCGGAAAATAGTTAACACCGCCTATATGGTCAGAATGCCCATGAGAGATAACAATTTTGGATATATCATCAATCGATATTCCCATCCTATTCGCATTCTCAATATAGCTACCATCTGGACCAGTATCAAAAATTATCTTCTCTTCACCGTCCTCAAGTAAAAGGCTTAAACCAGGCTTGGCTATCAAATATGAATCAGATGTTTTATTTTCCAGGAGTACAGTTATTTTTAATGACATGGCATATCCATTAGTTTTGTTGAAGTAATGCTTCTATTAAACGATACGGGTAACAATAGCATTGACGTACATCAATAAAATAATGAAAAGCCATTATATCGTCACATTTTTATAAGCAGATCACAAATTACCGCCCTCTGATAACCGTTAATTTTTCAACATAAAATGATTATCTCTTTATCATACTTATTGCCTTGCAATATTAACATGAAAATATTATCCCTTACTGTACAACATATTTTTA
The DNA here is from genome assembly GCF_026153155.1 of Photorhabdus aballayi. Taxonomy (NCBI): domain Bacteria; kingdom Pseudomonadati; phylum Pseudomonadota; class Gammaproteobacteria; order Enterobacterales; family Morganellaceae; genus Photorhabdus; species Photorhabdus aballayi. Next base: position 42,808 of record NZ_JAPFCD010000007.1, read on the forward strand.
AAGCCAAGAAAAATATATTATTAAAAAATAAAATTCAACGATAGGTTATTCAGACAATTTAATTAGATTTACTATACTAATACCTAATTCAGTTGACAATGCTTAATTTAAAATATCACTATTAAGCCCGTAATTGACTTACATTTCCACTCTTACTTTATCTATATTATAAGATAAAAACATAATATATTTATCAGATATAATTTGACTTTATATTACATAAAAATATCTAAATAGAACAATCAATAATTATAGAAATATCACATGTCGTTATAAACATAACCTATCCATTTATATCTAACCATTATTAACACCTTTATTAATACGATAAAAAATATATTATTTTTATGTAAAAATAGAATTAATATATTTTAAAATAATTTATATAAACATTTATCCCTACCTTGTAAATAAATTTAACTCAATAAATTAACACAGTAAATATTAAGCATTCTCTATATTCGACTATATAAATTTAGCAGCAAAATTAATCCCTCCATTGACATCCTCTCCCATCCTCGCATTTCGTAACTCAGGCGGAGGGACGGTAAGGACCTGACCACTCCGCCAGCGTTGTTTGTATTCAAGCTGACGGCGCATTTCATACCAACCCTGATCCAATATCGCGCGATTTAATTCAGATTTTGCCCTGACGTGGCTCCCGAGTTGTTCAACCATCCCCGCCGCTGACTTTAACAAATTTTTGACCTTTAAGCCCTCAATGACGATTACGGCATAGTTTTTGTTAATATTCGTGGTGACTTTATGAAAGTAGTCTTTGCGGATATTGGCGATACAGGCGTGTATGCTCTGGACTTTACGTTTATGCTTTTGCCAGTTGCGGCTAAATTTTACTTTAGGCTTAACCGGCGCTAAAGTGTCGTCAGTTTCTTCTGACAAGATTTAAAACTGTTTATCGGCTCGAAAACTATACCATCAGACAGTATGGCGAGCTTCTCCACACCGGCATCCAGTCCCACAATCAGCGTGGAGAGATATTTCCCGTTCTTACTACCCGCCTAAGTATGTAGTAACAGATCTATGAAGTTACATAAAGCTGATGTTCGGTTATTGCCATTGCAAGACTGTATTCAATATCTGCCATCTGAATTTGGCGTAATGTTTTCTGTTTAGGCCGATAAGGTAACAGATATTCCTGACACTGTGGAAAAGTAAGATATTGTGGTATCGGGCAAGGCATTGTGGTTTTTTCATTAATTATGATGACACTATCAATAATATCCGGCCAATACCTCTGCATCTTTATTCCCCCGACGATTGCAGTCGGAGCTAACGGAAATAATAGTGATATATTTGTATAATTATCATAAACATATGCATTTTCCCACTGATGTGTATCTTCAAGCTGATATTCATTAAGTTTTCGGCTTTGTGCATGAGTTAATAAATTCAATAACCAAGGGTGTATACTAGGTTGCTGTCTGGCAAGTGTCTGCATCAATAAGATCAATATATCCAATGGGAGATAAAGGGTTCTGCCGGCAAGAGAAAATCCCGATAACTGTTCCTGAAAAGCCTGCAAAATAATATATGAGAGAGCCAGATTATCGGCATATTGCGCTAATTGTATTCCCTGCCAAAAAACAGGGGGATAATACTGTTTATCTGACAATAAAGGAGGTTGGCTGGCAATAATATAATGCTTTTTCTTTTTATTACGACTGAATATAGATTGTTTTATTAATACTCCTTCCTCATTGAGATACCACCAAGAATAAGGGCGCCAGCCAAGATCACTAAAATTTGTGTGAGTCAACACAACCCGGAGATGAAAAACTTCATGATCTTCCTTTTGTTTGTCGGTAACGAATTTGCTGACACCAGCGCGTGGAAAAAAGATATTAGGACTGGCATGAGGTAAAGTGACAAATATTTTTTCCGCACGGAGAAAACGTTTCAATGTTATCTCATTCCAACCTAATAAAGACCATATTTTATGTGATAATGTATCCGGAAGGGTTGGAAAAAGCAGAGACTTTTTATTATTTATTTGTGAAATAACTAACCGACGATAAGTTATATTATTCATGTTTTTTTATTCCTTTATCAAGTAAATCTCTCTGAGATAAATACCATTGCAAAGAAAATAATAATAAGATACCAACCATCAGGTAATAAGTGGTTCTCAGAGAAAAGAGTGATAATAATGCCCCAGCACTTAATGAAAACGTTATCTTAGACAATGATGCAATGGATGTTCTTAGCATAATAAATTTGCCGACATCCTGTTTTTCAGGTACCTGATTACATTTCACTTGAATACATATAATATGACAGGTGATAAACAGTGTTGTACAAAATAACAAAGCCGCTACAAGATATTTATTCTCTGTTCCAGCCATTAATACAATTATGATTGCACTGATTAACAGCGCATGATTAAGAATAAATTTTTCTCCGACTATTTTTCGCGACAGAAGTAACCCAGAGATAAACCCCGCTATCATACAGCTAATATTGAGTGACGCATAAAAATTCGCTCCCGATTCAGTAAGAGTATCAGCTAGTGGTGGTAAAGAGGTATTAATAAATTGAAATGTACCACTGGAAGGAATGGAAAATAATAATATTTTTCTTAATTCCTGTCGGCTAAATACATGAACGAGATACGCTTTATCCAGTAGTTTTTTCTGTTTTTTATCGGCATGAACTGTTGTTGGTATCACTGATGAAGTAAAAGAAGTAAAAAAGCCGGTCGCTATTGTACTGGCGGCATAAAAAAAACCAGCAATAAATAAGCCTGTATTACCAGCATCCAATGTGAGAAATACCCCTCCCAATGCAGCACCCAATGTTTGTGAAATCTGAATATTTGATGCCGAAATTTGCAACATTTTACTGCCATCCTCCGGCGTAAAATTATCCCGGACAATACGGTTAACCGACGTTTTATTGAACATCTTCACTAGAGATAAAATACTTTGTACAGTTACAACTGCCAGCATAAGTAGTGTAGATTGTGTTGCTGAAAATAAAAAAAACAGCGGCAGGCAGAGTGCTGACAGAGTGAGGATGCCATTACTGACAGTGAGTTGCCGGGTAGGGTTTTTAGTATCAGCAAATGAAAGAAGAAAAAAACCCATAATTGCAGACGGAAGATACCCTGCTATTATCGTGAGACTGACAGCTAACGGACTGTGTGTGATTTGGAAAACCAACCAGAGAATAATCACACTTTGCATCCCCTCAGCTAAGGCAGAAAAAGCCGTATAGGTTTGAAACCCTATAAATTTTTTCCGCAATAACTGTTGATTCTTCATTGTACTTCTCTCTTAACATGCGTTGATGGGGAAGATTCTGACAATTGATTAATCAAATTATGAAATTCAACCAGACTTTGACATGAGGCGAATGCCAAATAGTGAAAATCATGAGCACCAGTACGTGTCATTTTATGGCGTGTTTTTTCTAATTCCGATACAGCAACAACATTTGGTAAACATAATAAATCTGATGCGCTGTGTCCCTCTGGATAAACACCAATAACCCCAGAATAACCATGATAATCCTGTGATGGTATATTATTAATTGGACGCAGTAACTGGCTGTTAACAAAAGCCTGCCATAAATCTACTCCAGTAAAACGCAATAGTGATTCAGCAACGCCAACTCCCGGTGGCCGTAGGCCAATTTCACCAAAAATTAATCGTTCACCCCGTCTGTAAACTTCCATATGAAAAACGCCTTGTTTTAGCGCTAACTTGGCAATGGCTCGTTGAGCCATAGAATAGGCTATTGAAAACATTGAGTGGGATGAAGGTAAGTGAATACTTGCCCTTGTTTGACCTCTGGCACTGAGGATAGGAAGGCTGTAACAAGAAAGGCAGGCTACAGAGATCTCAGACAAATTGACGATACCGTCAAGATGGAATTCTTCTTCTATATCTATCTCTTCCTCAATCAACATTAATGTATCTAGATAAGTAAGTTTTTGATACAGCTGATCGACGGTTAGACGTTCAACATTCTGGCATGAAGAACTAGACAGCGGCTTAATAATAAAATGGGTGGCTGCTCCTTGAGTGCATTGTGCAAAATTGTTGTAGAAATGACCTGAAAGCCAACACCTTGGGGCAGGTAATTCATCTTCAAGACATTTACGCATACGCCATTTATTGGTTACACATAACGCCTGTTCATAATTTAAGCCTGGCAATCCATAGCGACTACGGAGAAATCCGGCAAATGCCATGTTACTTTCTGAACTTGCAACCACATAATGAAAAGGTGTCTGATTCATTATGTTATCTATTTTTGCCAGCGTTTCCTCCTGTGGAGCAAAGTACACCTGCGGTTCAGAAACACGAATATAATCAATATCCTGATGTTGATTAATCGATTGTTCTAACATTGTTTTGTGAGTATCCAGAATAAGGGCTCGTTCAAACATTATCGTGCTCCCGTAAATGCAATAAGTTTGTTGACATTTTCTACTAGTATGTGGTGATCCTTATGCGTGATAATCGCGTAGCCAGCACGACCATAAATGCCTTGAGATTGCATCTGTGTATCTTCTGTCCAATCCAGTTCAACCAAATCAAAATTCTGGTAAAAGTCCTGTTTTGTCAGTGAAACACCGTCAAAAGCACGTAATAGCACAACAGCAAAAAGCTGAGAAGGATATTCAGGCAGGTGGTGTTCATAAGGTAGCCCCAAAGAAAGTGTGGCATGAGCACTATATAGATCGACACTGTAGCTCAGTTTTATTATTTCAGGTAGCCGGGCACCAGCAGGTCTTAAAGCACATTCACTAAAAAATACCCCTTCCTCATTTTTAAAAAATTCAAGATGGAATACCCCGTTAGCGGCATTTAAATGTTCCAAAATACGTGGACAAAACTGATCAATTTGTTGGTAAATATCTGGAAAATCTTGACGTGACAGTATTTGTAAAGCCAGTGTTTTTCCTTCATTACATTGCATCACAGGGGTAGCATATTGACTGATAGAAAACCAATGTAATTTACCTTCAGACCAAATCCCATCAACACAAAATTCAGCAGCAGTGATCTTATTTTCCGCAACGTAGGCCACATTACTTAGATTTTTTTCATACTGTTGGAAATAAGTTTCATACTCTGATCTTGAATTAATAGCAATAGTAGCAAAAGAACCCATGCCATTAGCTGGTTTTATAATGAAAGGGGTACCCAACTCAACAACCAATTGTGAATAATCGTCATCACGGGTTACATACCGGCAATAAGCATGAGGGACAAGGTATGCCAGCTTCTGTTTCTGTAAATATTTATCCCGAAAATATAAAGTATTACGATAATCTTTAGGGCCAGGTAATTGCAACATATCTCGTAATATTGCCGCCGTGAATACACCGTCTTCGTTGCCTGTAACAATACCTATAACTGTATGTAAGGAAAAGTTTAATACACACCGCAGAACTTCTTGTGCATCCTCCAGATTTTTAACCATATAGTATTTCGTGTCATTAAGGGCAGGTTTAACTCTTTCCACTATATGAATAATCTGATATCCCTGACGGGTTAAAGCTGTCGCAATACCTTCACGATATCCTAATACAATAACCGTATTATTCATTTATTTTCTCCTGATCGCCAGATATAGAGATCGTGTTCGTTGGTATTAAAATGGCCTAAATATTCAAATCCTCGTCGAGTAAAGAAATGAATATTCATCTCCAGTGAACGACGTAATGCAATAATAATAGGTAATTGCGCCTGCTGGACTGCCTCTTGGCAAATGATATTGAGTAATTTGCTGGCAATACCTCGGCACCTGAATGCCGGTAATACAGATAAATAACTGAACGTTAAATTATCGTCTTCTTGCTCAATTAATACAGCCGCAACAACCTGATTATCATATTTAGCAACTCTCCAATAAATTAACTTCTCCATAATACTGACGGGCGTTTCATTCAGTGCTGTCGGCATAAAATCAGCTACAAACGGCAGATAAACGTCTTGCAAGAGTGCTAATATTCCCTTGATATCTTTCTCAGTTGGTATAGAGAAACTGATCGCTATTTCTGACATTATTCATTTCCATAATTAACCTGCTTAACAACCATAAACAGTTGGCTTTCATATAAAATTGCCAATTTCCCCTCAAATTGATATTTATCCACCAGCATTTTTAATCTTCCGATAAATAATTCACCGTGGGCAGCTAAAGCACGTTGCACTTGAGTCGATGAACGACTCATCCCGATAAATGCTTCTCCGAGAATAGGCATACTCCAGCGGGTATTGAGTGTAATATGGAGGGCATTTTCATGCAGGAATGCAGAATTCAATTCCTGCGCATAATCAAAATCCCGATAGTGACGGCTATAGTTAGGGCTTAATTCTTCCAGCAGATTTTCATACTCATTCAGAAATTCACTATGCCGGTAATCTCGGTTATTTTGCAGAATCGCTATGATTCCGTTATCTGCCAGACTGTTTCTAACCAGATTTAATACCGTTGCCCGATCCATCCATTGAAAAGATTGGGCTGCCATGATCAGGTCAGGATTACCCACATTGGCTAAATGCTGTTCAGCACTGCTATGTAACCAACTGACCCACGGCAGTTTCTGTTTACCGGTGTCGATCATATCCTGCGAAATATCAATGGCAGTGTAGTGGTGTTGCTGACCAAGCAGATTTGCCAGCCCTTCGAGAGCAATGCCGGTTCCAGCACCAATATCGACAACAGACAGTGTCCTATCTTTAGGCAGCCAGTGGCAAATTTCACGGAAAAATGCCTGCGGGTAACGAGGGCGATAGCGATCATAACTTTTAGCCAAACCATCAAATTTTTCTTTATGCTGTGTCATATTATCCTCTGCTACTTCTCTTTGGGTGATGGGTCTTCAGGTAATTGACTAAAAATGTAATTGAGTCGTCCACCTGAGCGGACAACAGCCAACATTTGTTCAGATGGTGGATAAAAATCCGCTAATGACGTTTCAGCGATAAAACGGCCTTCGTTAATTAAGCATTCAACAACTAATCCTTCACGAAAACCTTCAATGTCGGCTTCAATCGCTAACAAGCCAAGATTCCATGCGTTGCGGAAAAAAATCCTCCCGAAAGCGGGAGCAACAACCATAGGTATACCTACTGCTAATAAAGTGCTCACCGCCTGTTCCCTTGAACTGCCAATACCAAAAATACCATTACAGACAATGATATCTCCGGGTTGAAGTGTAGAGATAAACTCAGGAAACCGGTTTTCAAATAGATGAGGAGCCAGTTGAGCTGGCTCGGTGTACATATGTTTATAACGCGCAGGAATAATATCGTCGGTAGAAATATCTCCCGTAATCATCCTGACACGTTGATTTTTGCTAAGATCCCTTTTTGCAAAATCGTTTTTTTGATCAATCATGCCATTCAAGCTCCGTAATCAGCGGCACTCTGCCATGTAATGCCACATTTGCTGCAACCAAAGGCGATGAAAGATAAATTTCCGCTTCAGAATTGCCCATACGCCCTTGAAAATTCCGGTTCATCGTTGAAAGAACCCTTTCCCCTTTGGCGGGAATGGTACCTTGTGTGCCAACACAAGCCCCACACCCGGGAGGAGTCACCAGAGCACCCGCAGAAACAATTTTTTCAATATAGCCACGTCGCATAGCTTCCAGATATACACGTTTTGAACCAGGCGTAACAATACAATGAACATCCTGATGTACGCAGTGCTTATCAAGGATTGCCGCTACTTCCGCAATATCTTCTAATCGGCTGTTGGTACAACTACCGATAAAGACATAATCTATCTTCTGCCCTGACAGCGTTTCCAGCGGTACCGCCTGAGCAGGGGAATGTGGCAGAGAGATATGCGGCGTCAGTTCTGACAGCGAAAATGTCAGATGATGATCAACAACCTCTGGATTGATAGGCCGCATATTGGCTGGCCTGCCTGGCCCATCCGGCATAAAAACACATTTGGCGCCAAGTTCAACACCCATACTGGCGAAACTGGCAGCAGAATCTAAGGAAAGTGTCTGGCTCCATTCCCCACATAGCTCTACTGAACGGTATAAAAAGGGGGATTGCCCGAAATGTCGCAGTAAAGCGAGCATCACATCTTTAGTCCGCGTAGCCGGATGGGGTTGACCGGAAATACTCAAACTGACTGTTTCCGGCACTTTCAGCCAAGTCTGCCCAGTCAGCATTGCTGCCAATACATCTGAAGCTCCCATGCCTAAGGCCAGTGACTGTACGGCCCCCCCTGTACAAGTATGAGAATCAGCTCCAATCACAATGTTGCCGGGTTGAAACCACTGCTCTTCCAAGGCAATTAAATGGCTGATACCTTCACCTCTGGTGAAAATATTGACACCAATCGATTTGGCAAATTCCATTGCTTCATTAACACGTTCAGCCATTAACTTATCGGGCACAATCACTGAATGGTCGAAGAAAAACCCAATTTTTTCCGGGTGCAGAACCCGTTTCAAATTATGCTGGCGAAAGAGTTTAGCGATAGTCGGTGAATTCCCATCCTGAACATAAATTCTATCGACATCAACAGTGATCAGCTCCTTAGCCACAACCCTAGGTTTCCGGCTGTGTTCAGCAATAATCTGATTAACGATAGGTTGTTCATGAATCATCATGCTGATGTTCCTTCTGCCTGCTGATAGAGTTCATGCAATACATGTATTGGGATCCCGCCGGGATATTCTCCGGCAACCTTTCGTACCAGCGCCAGGCAATATTCCAGCGCCTGTGGATCTGTCTTTATGCTATCTTCTTCTAACATATTTTGTAGGATAGCCCGACCGGAATGCTTGCCGACAACCAGACGACGCTGACCGCCAACCTGCTCAGGCTCAAAAGGTTCAAATGTTTTGCTATCTTTCAGCATCCCATTGACATGAATACCGGACTCATGGGCGAAAACATTATCACCAACAATAGGTTGCCAGGGAGAAATTGTATGTTTACTGGCCTGAGCGACTTTCTGAGAGAGGCGGGTAAGTTGTCGGGTATCAACACCGGTATCTATCTGATAGAAATGTTGCAGAGCCATTACCATCTGGGCTAAATCCGGCATTCCGGCTCGTTCCCCCATCGCATTAACACAGACATGGAAATAACGAGCCCCCGCTTCAAGACCCGCCAGCGTATTGGCTACAGCCAGCCCGAAGTCATTATGGCAGTGACACTGCAAATCAATGGCAGATGCCTGACGAACAGCAGAAACCCGCTGTGCATATTGCTGGCTATTCAGAATGCCTATAGTGTCTGAAAGACGTAAACGATCGGCACCAGCCCGCTCGACGGTAGCCGCATATTCTTGCAAAAAACTGATTTCTGTCCGGCCGACATCTTCGGCACTGATTGAGACAAACGCATCTTTATCTTTAGCGAATTTGATCATATCGCTAGCAGTCGTTAACAACCAATATCTGTCTTTGCTCACACTGTGTTTAAGATGAATATTGGAAGTCGGAAGGCCAATATGTATCGCCTTAAATCCCAGAGAGAAAGTATATTTAATATCCTCCAGTACCCCCCGATTCCAGCCGATAATATTCACTTCATCCTTGCGTTCCAGCATCTCTTCTAATGCCAGAACTTCATCCCCTTTCATGGCTGGGATCCCAGCTTCTATCCACTTAACACCGGAGTCTACCAACAAATTAAAAATACTCACTTTTGTTTCTTTTGAAAATGCAACACCAGGAGCCTGCTCACCATCGCGTAGCGTTGTGTCTTCCAGAATAATATTCTGTTGAATAGTCATAGCGTCATAACCTTATTTTTTATTAATGAGTATTATTTAAACGTGAAATTTGCTGGGTGGTTTTGGAATATTCAGCTTTTCCCTTAATGTCCCTGATTTATAATCCGTTTTGAACACGCCCAGTTTTTGTAATTCAGGTACAACATGAGTCACAAATTCCTCCAGACATCCGGGCATATAAGGAGGCATAAGATTAAATCCGTCACAAGCTTTTTCCTGTAGCCACTGCACCATTTGCGCAGCAACTTGTTGGTAAGAACCAATAAAAATTAAATGGCCTCTGGCAATAATGATTTTTTCGTATAACTGTTTAATCGTTAAAGACTCTGATCTAGCCATCTTTTCAATAATCGCCCGACGACTTTGATTTCCATTAGAAACAGGAAGATCTGGTAGAGCTTGATTAATATCGTAGCCTGATAAATCAATATCACCGAGCAAATCAGATAACATGCTGAGACCAAATTCTGGGTGAATAAGTGCCTGCAAATCGTTAAATTTCTTTTTGGCGCTCTCTTCATCAGCGCCAATAAAAAAACATAGCCCCGGCATAATTAAAATATTGTTATAGTGCCTTTCATATTGACTGAGCCGGGATTTTAAATCGCTATAAAATGCTTTTGCTAAATTCATATCAGGCTGTGCAGTGAAAACTAATTCAGCCGTTCTGGCTGCCAGTTCTTTTCCCGGTTCTGAAGAACCAGCCTGTACAATAATGGGGTGCCCCTGAGGGGGATGAGAAATATTCAATGGCCCTTTTACGGAGAAATATTGCCCCTGAAAATTTAATTCATGACATTTTGATGGATCATAAAAAATACCACTCTGCTTATCACGTGGCAGAGCATCATCATCCCAGCTATCCCACAATCCAGTCACAATGTCCCAAGATTCAGCCGCCTGATGGTATCGTTCATCATGCTCAGGATGTTGAGCAAAACCGAAGTTTTTCGCTGCATGAGATTTAGACGAGGTCACCAGATTCCAGCCAGCGCGCCCACGGCTAATATGATCCAACGAAGCAAATTCACGAGCAATATTAAATGGATGTTTATAGGTGGTGGATGCGGTAGCAACCAAACCGATATGTTCAGTCACTATTGCCAATGCTGATAAGAGAGTCATGGGTTCGAATACAACTACCCGGCTGCCATAACCCCGCTGATCATCCTGAAAAACCGAAGGTGTATCAGAAAGAAAAATTAAATCGAGTAAACCTTTTTCCGCTATACGAGCCATATTCAGATAATGCCCGATATCTTGTGCAGCTTGTGGATTAACATCAGGGTGACGCCATGCAGCCGGGTGATGCCCAGTGCCATAAGTAAGATAAGCACCAAGCACGAGTTGTTTCTGGTTACTTTCCATCATATTTTCCTTTTATAATACCTATCGTCTTTCAAATTTCCTCTTTTCTTGCAGCAATCACCGTTTTTATAAACATACGGTCATCTATGCTCTCGGGAATTCGCTCTTTTGCCACCACGATGCAACTCGAAATCCAGAAGTTATATATGTGAGAATATATTTTTTGATAGAAAAATATTAAAACTCAGGCATCAAGAAGCATAAGGAATAAGATTGATGACTTCTTTTATACTTATGCAATCTTTCTCTACTTCTGCGGAACGCCCATACTTTAATATTTCGTGAGATACATGCTCCATTGCTTTATAAGCCGCTCTGAGCATATGGTTGGCATAAATAATAATATTAAAACCTGCTTCGCTCAGATCATTATGATAAGTTGCTGAATAAGTCGTTGGTACACATATCAGTGGTAATCTTGGATATTTCCTCCTGAATGACTGGCTAAAACCAATAACTTCATCAGACGTATTCTGGCAACTATGGATCATAATGCCATTAGCACCTGCTTTAACATAGGCATTGGCTCTCTCCAATGCATCTTCCATTCCGTAACCAGCAATTAAACTTTCCAGTCGTGCAAAAATCATTAATCGGCTCTTTTGTTGTGCAGCTTTACCTTTGGCTATTTTGTTACTGAATTCTTTAATATCAGCCAATTCTTGTTTAACGCTGGCGCCAAACAAAGAATTTCTTTTATTGCCCGTTTTATCTTCAATAATGACTGCATCAATACCTACCTGCTCCATTTTTCTGACATAATGGACAAAATGCTCAACCCGTCCGCCTGTGTCGGCATCCATAATAACCGGCATTTTAGTGAGTAATTTTATTTCATGAATATTTTGTAAACGACTATTAATATCCAATGTTTCATTATCAGGAATACCTTTAACAGCTGAGTCAGTTAAAGAACTTGACCAGATACCATCAAATTTATGGGTACAGCCATTATCATCTGTATAATTTGTATTTTTGATAATGAGTGCTGAAAGCGGATTATGTGCTTCAATAAAAGTAAGCGATTTCTTCTCTTTGAGTAATTTCTTCAACATAAAACAATCCCAGTTTAAAAACCAATCAGATCAAGACGCTATTTCAAATAGTTCAACGAGTATTATTGCCAACACTGCTTGACTATAGCTCTATCTAAATGAAATTTAGGTGCCCATATTCCCGTCCTGAAGGCTTATGCAGTAAATGAAAAAATAACAGTTAAACTTATGCAAAATACCAATTTTTAGTTAATCATAAATTAACATATAAAGACGATTTATCCGTGATAATCATCACAAAACAAAACAGGGGTTCAGATAATATTAATCCGGCGGCGATCTACATCGCTACAAACTCAGAGTTTATGCGGCTTTCAGCCACATAAATACAAATATAAACTTTCGCCCGTTTAAACGTTTGTGAGAAAAAGATAAGAGGTTGCTCCAATGCTTGTACAATTGGAAATGTCCACCATATAAATTAAGAAATATTGTAAGCTGTCAATGTTATGAATAAAGGTAAATCTATTCTCATCATCAAATAAGAGTTTGGCCGCGCTCAATTCAATTGATAATAAGTTATTATTCATGATCCATTCTTATTAATCATTAAACAATTTACCCAAGAACGATAATACTCTTGCGGGATTAAGATGGCTCACCTATCCAGTGAGCCATTTTTACTGCGATTACTTAGTGTTGTAGAAAATTAATTAGGCAAATTTACCCTTGCCAATTGTGGTGTCTGTCCAAGCCGTCGTAATAGCCATTTTCTCCTTGCTGTCCAGCCCTTCGATGAAACCGTTATCACCGGCTGTTGGAGCAAAGTTGCTCATTGCCTGAATTAAAGTGTCAACTGCATTGTCAGAAAGCGCCGTAAATCCACGCTCTCCTGATGCATCCTTGCGTTCCATTTGAGTCACTAATTTGGCACGGTTACCATTAAAGTAATTATCAAAGGTGACTGAACCCACCGATTCAAATACACCCTGAGCGGTTTTATCCTGAGTACGGCGGTTCACTGATAGCACTAAATCGTATCCACTGCGCTGGAACCACAAGTCTTGCCAGTCAATACCATTAAAGGCAATCATATCTTCCGCATTGATATCATTAACCTGACAGTCAATCACCTTATTACTGACCACAAAGCTGTCTACCCCTGCGCCACCCTGAAAGTGGTTCTGGTATCCCCCCAAAACCAGTAGATCTCGACCATCACCGCCGTCAAACTGGCTGAACTTCGAAATAGTGGCCGCTATCAGGTGGTCATCACCTTCTCCACCGTTAATCACCGCATGATAGCCCATCAATTTAATGACATCGTCACCCATGTTGCCATCAATTCGGTTGTCATTACCAAACACCCTGCCAAAGTCATTGCCTTCACCTAGTTCAACCCGGTTGTTATTACCGATAGTCACAGCATAATCCTGGCCTTCCCCAGTATCTACCCGGTTGTAGTTGCCAGAGGTGACAACGTAGTCCTGCCCGTTACCGGCATCAATAAAGCCACCTTCGCCAAAAACAAAGGATTGATCATTACCTTCTCCCATAAAGACTTGGTTAATGCGTCCGGCTACCACTGCGATATCATCGCCGCTACCGCCAAACATCCAGTTTTCACGTCCCATCAGAACGCCGAGGTCATCACCTTCACCACCAGTAAAGATGTTGGAGGTGCCGATTGAGTAATAAACATCATCACCACGTCCACCCCAGAAGTTGTTGTTATCGCCCAGATAAGCACCGAGATCTTTACCATCACCGCCCCAGTTGAAGTTGTAGTTCCCCAACGAGACATGGATATCGCTATCCCCTTGCAAATGACCGCTGTTACGCAAGAAATCAAAGGTTTTCTGCTCCATATTGAGCAGATCTGCGGTTAGATTCTCTTTCAGATTGCTCACTAACGATTGCATCTCTTCTTGTTTATCTTTGCTGAATATCGTCGCAAATAGGTTAGGCAAATTCAGCGAATTAAAGCCTAATGCACGCTCTGATTTGTTATTAGTCTGAATATTCCCACTGTTGGCGGCGCCCGGCACACTTTTTTCCCGATTGTCGTCAGGCGCTTTCTCTTTCAGCCCATGACTGACAAAAAATGAGTCAATACTCTCTGCATTCATATTGGCGTTCTGTTTCAAACCATCAATCAATTTATCCGGATCAGTGAAGGCACGTAGTTGATCACCACCAAACTGCTTAATCACTTCCAGCATCTCTTGCAAAATAGCTTTACCATCAACAGGTTCTCCGGTACGGGAAATAATCTGTCCCTCTTGGGTGTAATCCACACCAAAAATATCCGCTAAAGTGGTATCTGCATTTACACTGGCTAACCGACCAAGCAGTTTGTTTTTAAGTTGACGCGGTAAGTCTTGTAGATTGTAAGTAAATGTTGTCTTCGCTATGCCTGTCGTTGAATATTGCTGCGTCATCAGACCAAATAGAGAACCCAGGTTGGTATCCAGAATCGATTGAATATGGTCACCGAACATAAAGTTCCAGCTACCGGTTGTGACCTGAATATCCGCCCCTTGACCACCTACCGCAAAATTGAAAGCCAGTTTCTCATTGGCTTGACGGAATTTATCCGCACGGCTCATTTTGCCGGTATCAATATTGTTGCCGTGTCCACTTAACCATTGGTGGTATTTCTTGTTCAATGCTGCTTCTGCATCACTTTTCAAACCACGACTACTACGCTCATGTTGAGAATCCAAATCAACTAGCGTCTTATAGTCAACGCTGCTGGTTTGGTCTAAACCAGACATGTCCCGCACAAATTTTTTCGCTCCAGATAACGTCCACTGCCGATTTTGCGCCGCCAACCAGTTCCACTCTCTGCCGGAATGAGCAATAGATTTCAGTACGCCGGTAATACGAGCAGCACCATCAAATGGATTAACCAGCGGTGGCGTAGGGATGGATTTATCCATCATGACAATCAGGTCATTACTGCGACCTTGGTTGAAGCTGACGTTACGGTTGCCAATAAACATCTGCGCCCCTTCAAATGCTTGATAACCCCCCAGATTAACGCTGTGCTTACTATCGCCATCCCCGATGTGAACCATCACATTGTTGTCGCCAAAGGCCAGTGACTTAAAACCACCCGTACCCACTTTGATGCCTACGTTCGATGTTCCCCAGTTGATCGCGGTAAATTCACCGTCGCCTACATTCACCTGTATATTGCCGGTATAACTCAGCGACTTATCCGATTGAGAATTTGAACCGAGTTCTATCCTGTTTTTGCGCTTCCCTGGCGCAGTGAAAACATCATGGTTATCCGCAATTGCCCCTTTAGTGATTGAATCAGCATCTGTGTACCCCACCTTAGCAAGGTTGATATCGCTTTCAGCCACACCACGTCGCAACCTTTCTGTCGTGGTCGTTAGTTCACCCTGTTCATTCCAGCGCAACACCAGTTTGTTATCGTTCAATTTGTTAACCCACTGGTTATTTTTATCGCGGGTAAATTTACGACCTGTCGCATCAACAGCCACTTCACTACGACGCGCTGAAACATCACTACGAATGCCCTGTTTATCTAAGGCGGTGATAAAGCGATAGGCAAAACCATTTCGCTTATCATCACTAATCAGTGAACAACCCACGATGCTGATACGATCAGGTTTACCTGCCGGGTTAAAGTTCCGGCTGAACTGTTTCAGTTTTATTGCCAATTCATCGGCACTGTAGCCACTCAAGCGAGTGTTATTTTGTGCCGATTCTTCACGGCCATGACCAACAATCTGCCAACGTAATTTGCCTGATAATCTGGTCGGATCACCATAAATAACATGATATTTTCCATCGGCATCAAGTTTAACCACTACACTGGAATCCGGGTGTTTACCCGCCAGATTGATCGCCGCTTTCGCTACAATCGGGTCATTCTCCATTTGAATAATGATCTGACTACCAAAGCGTGCCCCTCGATTGTCACTCTTTTGCAACGAGTTCTTCACCATATCCCGATTTTTACTCTGAGAGCTGGAAAGCGTCGAGACAATCCTATCAGCATATTGGCTCATTAAAGCACCACTCTCGACATGACCATAAAAGGTTTGTTCACCCGATACGCGATAACCGGCAGCGGTCAATCTTGCTCGCAGTTTTTCCCCCTCATGCCCCAGACCTTGATTGTCAGTTAACAACATGATCGGCGTATTGACCGGCAAGCCTTTGAGGTTTTTTTCTACTGAAAATTGTCCATTCATCGCTTTTGCCAATGCCCCAATCATGCCGCCAAGGTTTGGTACGCCATGTGCAGTGATGGTTTTGGTCATACTCGATATTGGCCTGTCGAGTAACAGACCTGACACCGCTTGATTATTTTGCGCCGCATATCGGGCAAGATCAGCCGCCACCGGTCCACCGACGGAATAACCATGAATGATAATATTACCCGGCTTAATACCGCGATCTTGCACCAAATAGCGAAACATCGTCCGGGCATCTTGATAGAACCCTTGTTCACCGGGGTTACCATCACTACCACCGTAGCCCCGCATGTTGACAGCCAGTATATCAATGCCCTGATTTTGATAGTGGCTTTGGATATCATGAGCTTGCTCTTCCGCAGATAAACCTGAGCCATGAAGGAAAAGCACAACTTTTTTCTCTGCTGCCGTCGAGATCTCATCTGGTTTTATGTCACCCTGATGATAATATCCCGTTAAACGTCCCCCTTCGCCTTTTAGGGTGATTTTGCTTGATGTGCCATTAGCAACAGCATCATCAAGAATGGTTTGCGTCTCATCACTGATATAGCGACGCTCTTCTTTAAAACCATACAGTTCGTTGTTAAAGAATCGGGTCAATGGGTTTAAAGAGGCTTTATCCTGTGGCGAAGTACCATCATCCTCAATTAATACCGACTCTGACGCTTCATGCTTGCCCGATAACGCCTGCAATGCTTCCACCGGAGAGTCATTCTGTTCTCTCTCAGGGGAATATTCTCGATAAAGGTGTTGGGTTTTCTCAAATGCACTATTTAATGCCTGATTTATCCATCGCTCTCCTTTATCTCCGGCAATATCCATCAGATCCGTATAACTGGCGGTGTAGTTTTGCAGTACCTGCCTGCGCTCATCACCGGTCTCCTGCAACGCTTTGTAAACCACCAAACTTTCATTAACCGAATGACCGCCATCAAAGACCAGGAACACCAAAGTATTAAGATATGCCTGCTCCTGCGAGAAAGTGGGATCTTGACTAGCAATATAGTTATTGAGATGAACCATGATATTGGTCGATCCAGATGCCCCCGTCACCACGGAATGCCCTTGCGCCAAGGCGTTACGCTCAAGTGTTGTTTCCTGCCCAGGCGTCAGCACTCTGCCCGCCGCCACCTTTCTGCCATACAGGAAATCCTCATATTGATCACCGGATGGCTGGTAAGGCAGTGCAATGCCATAATCATTGGTTTGCTGTTCAGTTAACTTCACTTTATAGGTAACATCCGCCATATTAGTTAACTTACTACTGGTGGAACGCGCCTTATAGATCTCCTCCCGATAGAAAATGTCCGCTTCCGCCTTCCATTGAGATGAATGTAATCCCATTCCATCAATGTTCGACATTTTTACTGCCAGAAACGGAATTTTGATCATTTCAAAACCGTTATCCACCTTAGTCATCATGATCTTAAAGTTATCAAAGGTCGGTTTTTGCAGGAATGTAGTCAGTTCTGGCACCCGACTGAACCAAGGGCGAATATCCTTTTTAATTCTTTCGGCAAAAGCTTGCATCCTGATAGCAATCTGCCCGTCACGTACAGTGGAGCCAGTAGTACTTTGCATATACGACTCAAACTCCTGCACCAGGAATTGTCCTATCTGTCTGGAGGCCGCTATCGCATCCGGTGATGCCGTTTTCACCAAAGTATGGGCCAATTCGGAATCAAAACGACGACCAAATAAGTTATCAATATATTGGGTAGTTGACTTTTTTCTGTGAGCATCAGTCTGTAATGACAATACTAAAGCATGTAACTCAGGGTATGCCTGTAACTGGCCGGCAGCATCATCAAATAATTTGATAGTTTCCTGTGATGTGACTTGTCCAGTGAGCCAGAGTTTTCTCGCCCGTCCAATCAAAGGCAACGCTTCCGGGATATTAGCAGTCTCCAATCGACTCATAAAAGCAATCAGACTTTCATTTTCGGTTTTCGGCGCTTCCCGTTCAGCGGTTGAATTCGTGCGGGTCAACGGAGTCATCTGCCACTCAATAAGATGATTAATTTCGTTTTGTGTTATACCGCCTTTTAAACCGACAACACGTCCGGTTCCATCAAATATTACCCATTGATTCAGTTGTTCAGCGCGCTGAGGCGGCACGGCAATTCCAAGCACGCCTGCGGATTCGGCTCTCTCGGCTTGCAAGTGTTCAATCATTCGGCCTATTTTAAAACGTACTAAGTTCACCTGACTGGCGCGTAGCGCAAATTCCTTTGGGCTACGCTGTTGCCAATCAGTTATCGCCTGTTCAAGCAGCAATATATGTTCTTCATCGAAATGACTCATCGTTTTATAGAAAGTATCACGCACAACAACCAGCGCTTTACTAAGCTGCCTTTTCCGCCCCAATGTTCTTACATTGGGATTGATAAATAGCTTATTTCCCTCTTTCAATAAATTAAATTTTGCATTTTCAAATATAGCGGAATTTTTCTGCTCCACCTTGACATCATTTCCCAACGATTCCAGATTAATGCCTGAAATCCGCGGCCCTCTTCTGCTAAGCTCCCCCGAACTGTTCGACGTGGGGATGACCAAGTCGTCAGGCGGTACTTGGGTAAATTTGGGGGTCGTTAAGACACCAGTATTTTCTGCACGAATACCCGTATTTATCTGTAGACGATCAACTACTTGTTTAGCACTAAACAATCCCTGTAACTCTTCTTCGGTTAACCCTTTGTAGAATCTGTTTTCAACTTCCAGCATGAATTCGGGATCAATATGGCTACCAGTTTCCCCTGCATCTATCGATTCGTAGGCTTCGCCAGATAAACCGCTACCACTGGCGCCGATACGATCAGGTCTGGCATCACTCTGTTTTGCTCTTTTGGCATCTGTTTGTACTTGGGCAATTTTACTTTCAGCCATCGCGGTATCACGTTTACCCCGATTTTCCGCCTCCTGACAGGCAACATTCGCGTCATTTCCCGCTTTTTCAGCCCGTTGTTGCTGCAATAATGCCTCTTCTTTTCTTAACGCCGCTTTTTCCTGAGCCTCTGCAATATCTTGTTTTACACTGGCATGATGCTGCTCGCTTTGTGCTACGCCAGACTCGGATTTCGCAACCGCTTCTTTTACTCGTTGTTGGTTATCCGTAATAGTATGTTGAGCATTAGCTAATCTTTTCTGAGTAATAAATTTGGTGTAATTCAACTCATCCTGAATACGGTCCAAGAATTTACCCGCAAATTGATCGCGCCGCTGGTCACCTGATTTGCCGCTGTAGTTGGCATAGTCATCAAGCAGATCCAAGCCTTGCGTCATAGAAACCAGTTTGTCAGTTTCCGCCTGCGCTTCCTCTGCTATCGCATTACGCTGTGTCAGCCCATTTCGGCTAACTGCTTCCTGATCCGTTAATTCCAATTGGGATTGCGATTTCGCAATTTCTGCCAGTTGTTTCTCTTTTTCCTGTTCCAACAGTTGGCGATCTTTTTCTGCTTTTTCTTTATCGCTTAATGCATTTTGCGCCGCTTTACCCTGTTTCACATGTTCGGTAATAATATTGGCTTGTCGTGAGTTCTCAGATTTTGCAATAACGTTATCCAGAATATAGCCTACGCCATCATCCAAACCGGTTCCTTTAAACTCAATTCGGTTACTACCTGCTTTTGCTATCAGTTCTAGTGTTTTATTTTGCCATTTCGCTGCGTCGCCAAAAGTCGAGAATACAAGTTTGCCGTTCCAGAAAACATCCATACCATTGTCGGCTGAATAAGCATCGGGACGATTAGCAAAATCAAAGCTCAGAGAAATCACCTCTCCCTCAGAACGATTTCGCAAATCCTGGTAAATGGTGGTGTTTTTATCAACATCAAGTTCACTGACTCGTTCGCCATAACCCGGATGATCAGGTCCATCAGCACTCACTGGGCTATGGGCCGCAATATTATTGGTTAACTGCCAACCTAATTTACCTTGTTCGTCACTATTCACAATCAGTGACGTCTCAGATTTCACAACGATCTTGTCTAAGATATAGACTAATCCATCATTCTGGCCTGTACCTTTAAATTCAATCCGGTTAGTACCCGCTTCCGCCATTAAATCGAGTTTCTGGGTGCGCCACATCGTTCGCTCCCCAGAAGCTGAGAATACAGGCTTACCATTCCATAACACGACTATTCCATTGTCATTCAACTCACTCCCCACCATCTCTAAATGACTCATAAAATCAAAAGTCAGTGAAACCACTTCTCCTTCAGACAAATTTTGTAATTCCTGCCAAATTACGGTGTTTTTATCAACATTAAATTCACTGACTCGTTCACCATAACCGGTATTATCAAGACCATAATCACTCGCCGAATTATATGCCTCTATATCATTGGTTGACTGCCAACCCAACTCACCTTGTTCAAAATCGCCATTGACGATCAGATTTTCATTCTGAGCTGACTCTGATATCGATCGCGTTTTTCGACTCAAAGCACCTTCTATTGAACTGATATCAGGCGTCTCCACGGCTGTTACAGAACCACTGAAATGATTACTTAAATCTGAATCTATCGGAGTAATCTCATCCATCTGAAAGCCATCAATAGCAGAAACTTCCGCTAAATTAATCGCGCCTCGGCCTTTATGAGTGCCAGACGTGTTGGCCTCCTCCCCCTGCACCAGATAATTGATCGCCTGACTGCCTCCCACACCCAATGTTGTCTGTTTGATCTGTTCAAAGAGGGAGGAAAGTTTGCTGCTTTCTGTCGCAGAGAAGCTGTAGAAATCACCATTACCAATCTTAACCACCACGTTATTACGTGCATAAGAGGCGTTGATAGCCAGACCATCACCAACCTGAATATTGGCGTTACCCTGACCTTTCATGACCGCAACATTGAGACCATTGCCAACTTTGGTATTAACGTTATATTTTCCCCACGCCACGTTAACCGAAACACCATTACCCACATGGGTGTTGATATTAGCGTCACCATGCGCAGCGGTTACATTTAAACCATTTCCTATCGTCGTCGTTACGTTAGCTTTCCCTTTCGCCGCCGTAACCTGCATACCGTCACCCACTTTGGTGACAACATTGCCTTCGCTCCATAAGGCGTTAAAGCTGTCTCCTTTACCCACCTGAGTGACAATGTTAGCCTTACCTTTGGCAAGCACCACATTGCGTCCATCTCCTACCTTAGTGATAACGTTGGCTTGCCCCCAGGCTCCGGTGTAGTCATCACCGTTACCCGCATGGGTGATGATGTTGGCATCTCCCTGAACCACTGTGACTTCTTGCCCATTGCCCACTTTGGTAACAATGTTCGCTTTACCTTTCGCGAAGTTGTAACGGTCGCCATTTCCCACTTGAGTCAGGATATTCGCCTCCCCCCAAGCCGCATTCACTCCATTGCCGTTTCCAATCTTGGTAATCAGATTGGCTTTACCTCTGGCAAAACCCACCGTCGTACCCTCACCGACATGAGTCATCACGTTACCCACATCGGAAATAAGCAGGCCGACTGTCGTGCCGTCTCCCACTTTGGTCAGAATATTGCCTTTGCCAAGCAAAACAGCCGCCGTCGTTGAGTTGCCTACGTGGGTGATAACGTTCGCTTTCGCCGCTGCAACAACGCCCATAAAATCATTACCCACTTTGGTAACGATATTGGCCTCACCCAGTGCTAACACGCCCGTTAAACCATCCCCCACATGGGTCATGATATTGGCTTTACCAAACATGGCCGCCAGCGTGGTCCCCTCACCGACTTTGGTCATCACGTTTAGTTCACCGGCAAACAAACCAATACTGGTCCCCTTACCCACATGCGAATAGATATTGGCTTTCCCTAGCATTAAGGCGGCGGTCAGCTCATTACCGACTTTGGTCAACACATTGGCGCCGCCAATCATAGCGGCAAATGTCTCTCCATTACCCACATGGGTAAAGATATTACCTTTGCCAACCATCGCCGCCAGAGTCATGCCATCACCCACTTTCGTGGCGATATTGCCCTTTGCCAGCATCAGCGCAACACTTGCGCCATCTCCGATATGAGTGAACACATTGCCTGCGGCTACCATCAATGCCAGTACATTGCCGTCACCCACTTTGGTAAAGACATTTACTGCGCCGCCCATTAACGCCCATGCCTCCCCTTTGCCGACATGGGTAAACAGGTTGCCTGCGCCAATCATGACCGCAATCGATGTTCCATCCCCGACTTTAGTAAAGAGGTTTCCCGCCGCTGCCATCACGCCCAATGTCAAACCGCCGCCAACATGGGTCAACACGTTACCCATCCCAAACATGATGCCGGTCGTGTCACCCTTTCCGACTTTGGTCAACACATTAGCGCCACCTAACATAACGCCCGTGGTATTGCCGTCGCCTATATGCGTGAGAACGTTCGCACCGCCGCCCATTACCGCCTGCGCATTGCCTTTCCCTTTTTTGGTGAGAATATTGGCTCCGCCCAACGCAACGGCAGTAGTATTGGCGGTTTCAGTTTCATCACTGAGATGGCTGGTAATATTGGCGCCACCGAACATCCCTGAAACCAGATCCCCGGCGCCAAGTTTAGTTAGCACGTTAGCACCGCCCAAGAGTATTGAGGAGATGTCCCCCTTTCCTGCCTGAGTGATAAGGTTAAAACCGCCTGCGCCGACCCAGTTCGCGTTGCCATCGCCTATTTGGGTATGCGTGTTGTACCCGCCCAACATCAGCACCCGGCTGTTACCGTTGCCTTTGTGAATTGAGATATTGCCATAGGCCAGAAGATGAGCCAGATATCGTCCATCCCCGACCCGCACAAGAACATTTGCCGCGCCACCAGCATAAATATCCATTTCTCCATGCTGGCTTTGATGAACAAGGACATTGGCGAAACCCGCGCCACGGAATGATAGATTGCCCTCTTCACCGTTTTTCACAATGACGTTAGCCCCACCGCCCCCGTCGAAATAGGTATTACCGAATGTTGAACTGTGCAGAATAACGTTAGCCGCTCCCGCTCCGGTGAAATCAATATTACCGTGCGTTACATTGGATGTAATAACATTTCCACCACCTGCACCGTTGAAATAAATATCACCAGAGCTATCCCCACCACTCTTTGATGATTCGATAAGATCTTGCTCAGAATAACCTTTAAGATCCGTCAAACAATCAGCAATATCATCTGCTACATTTAAATCATAATGAAGCTGACTTAACGTATAGCCAGCTCCTATTGATCGATAACCACCGGGATAGGAAAAATTTTCGTCCGCTATACGGCTAGTATAGTCACCTTTTTTATACCAAGATCTTGCAATATATTTCAGCTTTCCTGTTTCATAATCATTTGCCAGTTTAACCTCAACCACTTTGGTATAAGGTTCCAGAAATATTGTATATATATAAGTATTCGGCTGATTATTCGATTTAACCGGAGAGACATCGATTTTCAGTCCATCAGAAGAAATCGCATATCCTCCTATTTTGGCGCCACCCAGTGTGACATCTTCTGCTTTAATGTTGTTACCATCAGCATAATTCACCCATTTATCGGTTAATAATGCCTCTTCAATACCCTGTATCGTGGTTCCTTGTCGATATACAAAGTTAATATCGGCAAGCGTAATAGCACCTTCCCATTTAACAGGGACAAATCCATTATTTACATTAATATTTTCCTTAGCAATATCCTTAAGATGATCCCCCTCCTTATACCAAGAAGTCGCATAATAACGAAGTTTACCGGTATCAGGATCATTTTTCAGCCGCACAGCAACAACTTTAGTATTAATTTCATTGGCAACGGCAAAGAGATAAGTATCAGGCTCCACAACGGATTTAACTGCTTTAACTTGCTGAGATTGTTGAATCCAGCGTCCCTCCATTATTGCTGATGTCATAATAATATCTTTAGCCTGAGCAAATGCTATTTCATTTTTCGCACCTGTTCGGGTAATTTCGTTATACGCCCCTGCGCCAGTGAAATGAATATTACCGTGAGCAACATCAGAATAGAGTTTGTTATAACCACCCGCACCTTCAAGAATAATATTGCCATGAGTCTGTTTATACCCATCTTCGCTATAGCGTATACGTTCAATGCGATTTGCCGCCCCCGCTCCACGTAAGATAATGTTGCCTTTTCTACCTTTGCGCACAATATGGTTATCAGCGCCAATACCATTCAAAGTAATGTCGCCGCTTTCTATCCGCGAATCGATACTATTTGCAGCGCCTGCGCCATTAAATGTCACATCTCCCTGAGTACCTTGATAATCGTTAAACCAGGTACGATCAATTTCGTTAGCAGCTCCTGCACCGGCAAAATAGATATTTCCCTGATCAGTTTCATGCCATAATTCGTTATATCCGCCAGCCCCTTTAAAACTGGTATTACCAGATAAACCTTTACGAGTCAGTTTATTATAACCAGCAGCACCCGAATAATATAAATTTCCCGTTTCACCGGTGTGATCAATAAAAGCCGCACCGGATGCGCCTGTAAATAATAAGCCGCCATTTCCCGTTTTACGAATACCGGTATAACCTGAAGCTCCCTTTACCGAAAGTTCACCATCTGTATGGTATACATCGACCTTTAATGAACCAACAGTAACATCATCATCCCCGCCATAAGCATAAACTTCACCGCCAATACCAATAGCAGTAATACTATTACCATCATTATCGTCGTAATATTTTCCAGTAAAGAAGTACTCTGTACTTCTATTCGATGATTTACCCATCAATAGCCCTTTAATGTATCATTGAGGTTAAGCAGAAAACCACTGCATCTAATGGATAGAGCAGTTATTTTGAATATTTAAGTTGTCACGAAACAGTGAAATCTTCTTACTTTTTAATAGCAATAAATTAAATAAAGAAAAAAATCGCTATTAAAATTAACATCAGAGATTATTTGCACGAACTTATCAGACATGCTTCTTTCCAAAAGTAATTTATTAATAAAATGTATTGTATATAGCAAGAAAAATACTAAGTTCAGAAAATTTTCAAACTGATGCCTCTATAAACACTTTCAAATAAATCCATCGAATAAAATCAAGAAAAAATCCAAAAAGACATTTAGTGCAGATATATGTTCCATAAGAATATGGAACATACAGATAAAATAATAAAGTCACTTATAAACTAAGATACAAATTTTCATCAATTACTTTGTTCCATTGCCATAAATAACCACACAGATTATAACCATTTAAATTGTGTAAGTAAATGAGATAATAATATCCTACTTTTTCAGTAAGGAAATAATAATGATAAATAAAATTCATTAATAAAAATAACCCTTAGTCAGTCAATAGTAAAAAATGGCTCACCAATTCCGTGAACCATTTTTATTATTCATTTTACTTTTATTCTAGAGAATTAATTACACAAACTTCGCCTTGCCAATAGTGGTATCTGCCCACGCCGTTGTAATGGCAATTTTCGCCCTATTGTCCAGATTTTCAATAAAACCATTATCGCCCGCTGTCGAAGCAAAACTGCTCATTGATTGGATCAAGGTATCAACTGCATTATCCGATAGCGCAGTAAACTCACGTTCTCCCGATGCATTCTTATCCCCCATCTGAGTCACCAGTTTGGCACGATGGCCATTAAAGTAATCACTAAAGGTAACTGAACCTATTGATTCAAATGCACCCTGAGCGGTTTTATCCTCAGTATGGCGGTTTACTGATAACACCAAATCATATCCGCTGCGTTGGAACCACAGGTCTTGCCAGTTAATACCGTCAAAGACGATCATATCTTCTACATTGATATCATCAACCTGACTGTCAATCAGCTCATTACTGACAACAAAACTATCTGCACCTGCACCACCCTGGAAGCGGTTCTGATAACCTCCTAACACCAACAGATCTTGACCATTACCGCCATCAAACTGGCTGAACTTCGAAATAGCGGCTGCTATCAGATGGTCATCACCTTCTCCACCATTAATCACCGCATGGTAACCCATCAGCTTGATGACATCGTTACCGGCGTCGCCATCAATCTGGTTGTCATTACCAAATACCCTGGCAAAGTCATGGCCTGCACCCAATTCAACCCGGTTGTTATTACCAATGGTCACAACATAATCTTGATCTTCCCCGGTATCCACCCGGTTGTAGTTGCCTGAAGCAACGACGTAATCCTGCCCCTTATCGGTATTAATTAAGCCGCCTTCGCCAAAGACAAACGTTTGGTCATTACCTTCACCCATAAATACATGGTTAATACGACCAGCAACCACTGCGGTATCATCGCCATTACCGCCGAACATCCAGTTCTCACGCCCCATCAAGACGCCCAGATCATTGCCTTCACCGCCGGTAAAGATGTTGGAAGTGCCGATTGAATAATAAACATCATCACCGCGCCCACCCCAGAAGTTGTTGTTATCCCCCAGATAGGCGCCAAGATCTTTACCATCACCGCCCCAGTTGAAGTTATAGTTCCCCAACGAGACATGGATATCGCTATCCCCTTGCAGATGACCGCTGTTACGCAAGAAATCAAAGGTTTTCTGCTCCATATTAAGCAGATCTGCGGTTAGATTTTCTTTCAGATTGGTCACTAATGACTTCATCTCTTCTTGTTTATCTTTGCTGAACATCGTCGCAAACAAGTTAGGCAAATTCAGCGAATAAAAACCAAATGCATGCTCTGGTTTGGTGTTATCCGTCTCCACAGTAGTTGGCGTACCGCTCTGCGTTTTTTCATTTTCATCAGGCTCTTTCTGTTTCAAGCCATGACTCTCAGCAAAGGATTTAATGCCATCCGTCCCCATATTGAGGTGAGATTTCAGATCGTCGAGCAATTTATCTGGATCAGTGAAAACTTTCAGTTGTTCGCCACCGAATTTTCCAATGACTTCAATCATCTCTTTTAGCATAGCCACACCGTCCACTGGCTCGCCTCCACGGGAGACAATACCACCATCGGCAGTGTAATCCACATCAAAGATATCCGCTAAAGTGGTATCTGCATTCACACTGGCTAACCGACCAAGCAATTTGTTCTTAAGCTGGCGTGGCAAATCCTGCGGATTATAGGTAAACGTTGTTTTCGCTATACCGGTTGTCGAGTATTGCTGAGTCGCTAAACCAAACAATGAACCCAGGTTAGTATCGAGAATCGACTGGATATTGTCACCGAACATAAAGTTCCAGTTACCCGTAGTCACCTGAATATCCGCACCTTGTCCCCCGACCGCAAAGTTGAATTCCAGTTTCTCATTAGCCTGACGGAATTTATCTGCACGGCTCATTTTGCCTGGATCAACGCTGTTGCCATGACCGCCTAGCCACTGGTTGAATTTCTTATTCAGCGCTGCTTCAGTATCACTTTTCAAACCACGGCTGCTACGTTCATGTTGAGAATCCAAATCAACCAGCGTCTTATAGTCAACGCTGCTGGTTTGGTCCAAACCAGACATATCCTGAACAAATTTTTTCGCACCAGCGATTGTCCATTGCTGATCTTGCGCCGCTAGCCAATCCTGCTCTTCACCAGAATGGGCAATGCTTTGCAATACTCCAGAAATACGGGCTGCGCCATCAAATGAATTAACCAACGGTGGCGTCGGCAGGGATTTATCCATCATCACAATCAGGTCATTGCTACGGCCTCGGTTGAAACTGACATTACGATTGCCAATAAACATTTGCGCCCCTTCAAGCGCCTGATAACCGGCAATATCGAAGCTATGTTGACTGTCGCCATTGCCGATGTGCGCCATCACATTATTATCTCCGAAGGCCAGTGATTTAAAACCACCAGTACCTACTTTGATGCCAACGTTCGATGTT
The DNA here is from genome assembly GCF_026153155.1 of Photorhabdus aballayi. Taxonomy (NCBI): domain Bacteria; kingdom Pseudomonadati; phylum Pseudomonadota; class Gammaproteobacteria; order Enterobacterales; family Morganellaceae; genus Photorhabdus; species Photorhabdus aballayi. The sequence goes on from NZ_JAPFCD010000007.1 coordinate 70,922, forward strand.
CCCCAATTGAGCGCAGTAAATTCACCATTCCCCACATTCACCTGAATATTGCCTGAGTAACTTAGCTGGTTATTCGATATATGACTTGAATCGGTTTCAATTTTATTTTTGCGCTTCTCTGGTGCAGTGAAAATATCTGCATTATCCACAATCGCACCTTTGGCTGGCATATCTGCACCCGCGATACCGATACGAGAAAGATTGATATCGCTTTCAGCAATATTGCGACGCACTCGCTCTGAATGAGTTTCAAGTTCGTCTTTTTCATTCCAGTTCAATACGACTTTGTTATCAGTCAGATTATTGATCCATTGATTATTTTCATCACGGGTAAATTTACGACCAGTCACATCAACGGCAACTTCACTACGACGAGCCGAAACAGTCGTGTGAATATCTTGCTCCTTTAAGGCGGTGATAAAATGACGAGCAAAACCATCTCGTTTGTCATCACTAATCAGCGAGCAACCCACGATGCTAATGTGGTCTGGTTTATCCGTCTGACTAAAGCTCTGAGCAAATTGTTTGAGTTTTATTGCCAGCTCATCGGCACTGTAACCACTCAGACGAGTGTTATTCTGCTCTGATTCGCTACGACCATGCCCCACAATCTGCCAACGCAATTTGCCTGATAATTTAGCCGGATCACCATAAATAACACGGTATTTACCCTCAGAATCAAGCTGAACAATTACGCTAGAATCCGGGTGTTTACCCGCCAGATTTGCCGCTGCTTTGGCAGCTACAGGATCATCCTCCATCTGGATAATGAGTTGACCATCAAAACGCGTCTCCCGGCCATCGGTTTGTGGTGTAACTGAAATGCGCTCCCAAGATTCGACATTTTTGTTTTTTAGAACAGCGTCCGACGATAATTTTTCCAGTACAGACACCGCAGCAGCATCATTCTCTGAGTCTTTCAGTGTCAATTTACTGACGGTTGGATCAGCAAATATCTTACTAATATTCAACTGCACTAAACTGGCGGCTTGTTTAAAGTTGTTGCTTTCAACTTCAACAGAAACCTTTTGGCCTTTCTTATCCATGACTTCCAGAGTGACGACATTTTCACGGTAATCCGCGATCCACCCTTCGACACCTGAATCCAGCGAAAACACGATTTTCTGCTCTTTCAGTGCGTGCAATACATGATTTTGTTCACCCTCACGCGCCTGTTTCCACGTATTGTCATAACCCGTAATAGCGCTGTCTTCAAATGTATTATAGTTAATATTGAAGCTCGATTTTGCACTGTCCTCTGGGTTGGCAGAAGTATATTTATAACCTATAGGCGATCGGTAACCTGTGATCATTCCCTTATGGAAAGAATCCATAAAACGGTGAAAATCATCATAGTTATCAAACGATTTAGCACCAAAGTTAGGATCAAAGAATGACCAGATTGTTTGAGCTTCGTTCTTATGTACAACAACCGACATCGCATGATCTTCAGACATAAACATCATATAAGTCGATTGCTTCACATTGCGCAGTTGCTCCATCACAGATTCATAGCCATCAACCTCATAATTCAGCGGATCACCGATCCTCGCCCCGGTTAACCCATTTGCTTTTAGCCTTGCGCTATAATCAATATTCCCTTTCGCTTTCTCGATCAAACTGCCAGCATCAAGATGTTGAAAATGTTGTATTGACAACAACTTTTCCATGGCCGGGCCGAGTTTCTGACGGCGATATCGGTTAAGCAAAGAAGATTCAACAGAGTTGATATCGGTTTTCTTATTCACGGAGTTGTCGTTGTAGGCTTTGGCGACATCCTTCAACCACTCCATATAAGCTTTTCCGCCTCCCACGCCATTCACCCGTTCTTCCATCATATAGCGGGAAGACAAAGCAAAGCATATTCCTTCCAGAAACTCTTTGGACTGAACGTCATTGCCCTTGGTCACGAGTACATTACCAATTTCTGGAACAAGCTTCTTAAGCTCCCCCAATAAATCCTCACTCTGACTAAAGTGAAATGAGTAATCAGCCAATTGTTTTCCATCTGCTTTAATGTCAAAAATGGCATAACCCACTTCCTGGAATAAGCTTTTCTTTTCCACATGATGATCTTTGCTCTGAGAACCAGAAAGTGCCGACACATTCTCAATCGCCTGATGGATCTTTCTTAAACCAGAGATATCAATACCCTTACCATCATTCGATAAATCACTGGCTTTCAGATGCGAGAAGACGGCATCTGAAACATCTTGACCATATTCTTTAATAACCGCCGCTTTGACTTGCTCAACCGCTTTATCAGCACTTTCCACTTTCTGGTTAATATGAATATTTGCCTTACCTCGAGTGACAAAATCACCATTTTCATCAACATAAAGATGTTTCGAATCCTTAAGATTGGCACTGCCAAGCTTATCATACAGGCTACTGAAATCGCCTTGATCTGGGATTCTCACAGTGGATTGAGCAAGCACCGTCGACTCTTCAAAGCGCGTGTCAATTTGAGACAACAAGGCCTTCATTGCCGGTACACGACTTGAGTCAGGATGACCTAAGAGATAACCTTCAACCTGTTGGCGTAAATCGGATAATTTTTCAATCACATCCAGTTCATAGTCTTTTCTTCCTTGCCAGACATGGTGATAACTCTCTAACGCATCAATTACTTTTTGGTAACTGTCGCCACGAATTTTACCTGCAACGGATGCAGCTTCCTGGAACTCACTCACCGACATCAATTTCGGCACCGGCTTCCAGATGCCATTCACTTTCTCGGTCAGAATTCGAGTATGTCCTTGATGATGAGATATAATCCGATCTTCAATGAAATATAACTCATCAGGTAATTGCGCATAATTGTCGTAATTAGCCAGAATAAAACGTTCAACCGCTTTAAGCAGATTATTACTGGTTGTATTTTTTACAATGATTCTCTTAAATTCATTGCCATTACCTGGCCATGAACGCACCTCAAATCCTTCATTACTCTTTTGCACTAATAAGTTGCGTTCTGTACGTAATCCATAAAACGGCAATGCTTGATTCAACATCGTGTCAACAGCGCTGAGGTTAATATCGAGATCAACAACGGTATCAGCTTTATAGCCGTCGGGATTAACCGCCAGCCGTTTTTTCTGCTCTTCAATCGTCAAAGCATCAAATCGCGACCGCACAGTAATACCCGCTTCTGTTAATCTGCGGCCAATCGATTTTGTAGGCAGCCCTTTATATTCACTTGCCGGCTTATCCAGCAATAGAATTTCACCTACTAATCCTTCACGTTGCAGTTTACGCAATACCGGTAATTCAACATTCCAGAAATAGTTGCCAAGACGTAAGCCACCCTCAGAGATCAAATAAACATCACCACGTGATCCTGCGGCATAGATGGAACTCCAGAAACCGGTGTTGCTATATGTAGCAGCATCAATTGCCGCTCTTAGCGCTTTATGTTCACTATTTTCAGGATCAGAGAGGTACATAATTCCCCAGCGCATGAGTTGCTGATTGAGTTGAATCGCAAAAGCGTTTCCTTGCACATCGACATCGTAAACAATTTTCTTACCATCCGGTTGTGCTGCCTCAAGAACATCTCGATGCCTTCTAAAACTCTTCCCGGACCAGAATGAAACAATACTTTTGTCATCACGGGCCGCTTCAAAGCTATAGCCATAACGGTCCAGTTTGGCAATAAATTCAACTCGTTTATCCCAGTCATAATCCAGAGTCGCGTCAACAAACAGTTTCGCTAAAGATGCAGTTTCATTCTCAGGTACGTTGTTTTTAACTTTGGCATTTCTGAGATATCTTTCAACAAACGTCACCATCCGCTGTCTGGTCTTATCGGCAATATCCGCATTAACACGCTTAAATCCGGGAACAGGAATATATTCATCTGACGTATTCGCGTTACCATTATCAAGCCAACGGTAGATGTGGGCGATTTTTTGTGCACGACTTAGTACGGAAGAAGCCATCGCCCTCTTTTTACTGCTACCCAATCCTTCCAGATTAATACCAGAAATTATCGGCGCTTTTCTGATGAGTTCACGCGTCTCATGCGCAGGAGGTAACACAATGCTGTCAGATGGTGTTGCAACAGACTGATAAGTAAGCGAAACACCGGTATTTTTTGCACGCATTCCCGCGTTAATCTGCAACCGGTTAACAGCGTGTTTTGCATCCTTCAACGCTTGCAATTCTTCTTCGGTCAGTCCTTGATAATATCGGTTGCTCGCTTCTGACATCGATTCAGGATCAATATGGCTGCCGGTTTCTCCCGCGCCCGTTGACTCATAGGCTTTTTCCCCCAACAAGCCGCTGCCGCTTGCGCCAATGCGAACAGGTTTGGAATCCCTCAGTTTCGCCTCTTTAGCATCCGCTTGGGTCTGAGCCGCTTTACTTTCCGCCGCCGCAGTATCACGCTTACCACGCTTTTCTGCATCCTGACAGGCGATATCGGCGTTATCCTTCGCCCTTTCTGCCTGCTGCTGTTGTGAAAGTGCTTCTTCTTTTCTCTGATCCGCTTTGAATTGCGCATCTACACCATCAAGAGTTGCCTTATCACGATTTTGTTTACCTTTTTCCACCCCTGCTTCTGATAGCGCAACGGCATCTTTAACTTTTTGCTGTGTATCAATAGTATCCCGATGTATCTCTGCCAGCCGTTTTTCTAATGTTGGTTTGATGTCATCCAGTCGTTTCTGGACGTCCTCAGAGATTCCCCTCACATAGTCGAGATAATGGCTGTCTAACTCGCGACTATCATCAATCTTACTTTTAAGTTCTTTAAATCTGTCAGCTATTGAAGTCAGCTCTTCAGTAACCGCTTGAGCTTCTTCTTTTACCGCATCACTTTGCGCCAGCCCACTCTGGTTAAGCGCGGCCTGATCCGTTGATTCCAATTGGGATTGCGATTTTTCAATCGCTGCCAGTTGTTTCTCTTTTTCTTGTTCGAGAAGCTGGCGATCTTTTTCGGCTTTTTCTTTATCACTTAACGCATTTTTCGCCGCCTGATCTTGCCGGGCATCTTTAGTAACACTATTGGCTGGCAATGTATCTACAGATTTCGCAACAACGTTATCCAAGATATAGCCAATACCATTACTATCGCCGATACCTTTAAATTCAATGCGGTTAGTACCTGCTTTGGCGATTAATTCCAGCGTTTTACTTTGCCATGCCGTATCACCATTAGTCATGGCAAATTTACTTTCACCGTTCCAAATAACTTCCATGCCTTCATTAGGCATAAAAACATTTGCACGTTTTGCAAAGTCGAAACTCAGTGAAATAACTTCACCTTCAAACCGGTTTTTCAGATCCTGGTAAATAGTGGTACTGACATCCACATCAAGTTCACTGACCCGTGAGCCATGACCTGCGTTATCAAGCCCGTAAGCACCTGCCGCATTATATGCTTCAACACCATTGGTCGATTGCCAGCTTTGATTACCTCGTTCAAAATCACCATTCAAAATCAATGACATCTCAGATTTCACAACGACATTATCTAAGATATAACCTAGCCCATCATCCCAACCGGTCCCTTTAAATTCGATTCGATTAGTGCCTTCTTGTGCGGTTAATTGCAGGGCCTTGTTTTGCCATGCGGCCTCGCCATCAGACGTTGAGAAGATACTTTCGCCATTCCATAGCACCGCCATACCCTCGCCGGAAGCAAGACCTGAACGTTTTGCAAAGTCAAAACTCAGTGAAACCACCTCGCCTTCAGACAAATTTTGCAATTCTTGCGAAAGCGTGGTGTTCACATTCACATCAAGTTCACTGACTCGCTTTCCATGACCAGCATTATCAAGCCCGTAAGCACTTGCCGCATTATATGCTTCAACACCATGAGTTGACTGCCAACCTTGATTACCTTGTTCAAAATTGCCATTGATGATCAGATTTTCGTTCCGATCCGATACCGATCGCGTTTTTCGATTCAACGAGCCTGCTAAAGAACTTTCTATTGAGTCAATATTCGGCGCTTCTACCGCCGTCACAGAACCACTTAGGCGAGTGCTTAAATCCGAACCAACTTGATCGATTTCATCCATCTTAAAACCATCAATGGAGGAAACTTCAGTTAAGTTAATCGCACCTCTGCCCTTATGAGTACCCGATGTATTGGCTTCATCCCCCTGCACCAGGTAGTTGATCGCCTGACTGCCCCCCACACCGAGCACAGTTTGTTTGATATTGTCGAAGAAAGAGGCAAGTTTGTGGCTTTCTGTATTACTCGATGCCACAGCCAGGCTGTAAAAATCACCATCGCCAATCTTAATCGCCACGTTGTTGCGCGCATAAGAAGCATTAACATCTAAGCCATGACCAACCTGAATATTGGCGTTACCCTGGCCTTTCATGACCGCAACATTGAGGCCATTGCCAACCTTAGTATTAACGTTATATTTTCCCCACGCTACGTTAACCGAAATACCATCACCCACATGAGTGTTAATATTAGCGTCACCATGAGCGGCAGTTACATTTAAACCATTTCCTACTGTCGTCGTTACGTTAGCTTTCCCTTTTGCCGCCGTAACCTGCATACCGTCACCCACTTTGGTGACGACATTGCCTTCGCTCCATAAGGCATTAAAGCTGTCTCCCTTACCCACCTGAGTGACAATGTTAGCCTTACCTTTGGCAAGCACCACATTACGCCCGTCACCGACTTTAGTGATAACGTTGGCTTGCCCCCAGGCGCCAGTGTAATCATCACCCTTACCCACATGGGTGATGATGTTGGCATCTCCCTGAACCACCGTGATTTCTTGTCCATTCCCCACTTTAGTAACAATGTTCGCTTTACCTTTCGCGAAGTTGTAACGGTCGCCATTTCCCACTTGAGTCAGGATATGCGCCTCACCCCAAGCCGCATTCACTCCATTGCCGTTTCCAATCTTGGTAATCAGATTGGCTTTACCTCTGGCAAAACCCACCGTCGTACCCTCACCGACATGAGTCATCACGTTACCCACATCGGAAATAAGCAGACCGACTGTCGTGCCGTCTCCCACTTTGGTCAGAATATTGCCTTTGCCAAGCAAAACAGCCGCCGTCGTTGAGTTGCCTACGTGGGTGATAACGTTCGCTTTCGCCGCTGCAACAACGCCCATAAAATCATTACCCACTTTGGTAACGATATTGGCCTCACCCAGTGCTAACACGCCCGTTAAACCATCCCCCACATGGGTCATGATATTGGCTTTACCAAACATGGCCGCCAGCGTTGTCCCCTCGCCGACTTTGGTCATCACGTTTAGTTCACCGGCAAACAAACCAATACTGGTCCCCTTACCCACATGCGAATAGATATTGGCTTTCCCTAGCATTAAGGCGGCGGTCAGCTCATTACCGACTTTGGTCAACACATTGGCGCCGCCAATCATAGCGGCAAAGGTATTGCCATCCCCAACATGGGTAAAAATATTAGCTTTGCCGATCATTGCCGCCAAGGTCATGCCATTACCCACTTTCGTGGCGATATTGCCCTTTGCCAGCATCAGCGCAACACTTGCGCCATCTCCGATATGAGTGAACACATTGCCTGCGGCTACCATCAATGCCAGTACATTGCCGTCACCCACTTTGGTAAAGACATTTACTGCGCCGCCCATTAACGCCCATGCCTCCCCTTTGCCGACATGGGTAAACAGGTTGCCTGCGCCAATCATGGCCGCAATCGATGTTCCATCCCCGACTTTAGTAAAGAGGTTTCCCGCCGCTGCCATCACGCCCAATGTCAAACCGTCGCCAACATGGGTCAACACGTTACCTATCCCAAACATGATGCCGGTCGTGTCACCCTTTCCGACTTTGGTCAACACATTAGCGCCACCTAACATAACGCCCGTGGTATTGCCGTCGCCTATATGCGTGAGGACGTTCGCACCGCCGCCCATTACCGCCTGCGCATTGCCTTTCCCTTTTTTGGTGAGAATATTGGCTCCACCCAACGCAATGGCGGTGGTGTTGGCAGTTTCATCGCTGATATGCGTGATAATGTTAGCGCCACCGAACATCCCTGAAACCAGATCTCCCGCGCCGAGTTTAGTTAGCACGTTAGCACCGCCCAAGAGTATTGAGGAGATGTCCCCCTTTCCTGCCTGAGTGATAAGGTTAAAACCGCCTGCGCCGACCCAGTTCGCGTTGCCATCGCCTATTTGGGTATGCGTGTTGTACCCGCCCAACATCAGCACCCGGCTGTTACCGTTGCCTTTGTGGATCGAGATATTGCCATAGGCCAGAAGATGAGCCAGATATCGTCCATCCCCGACCCGCACAAGAACATTTGCCGCGCCACCAGCGTAAACATCCATTTTCCCGCTCTGGCCTTGGTGAACCAGAACATTAGCTAAGCCCACACCATGAAATGTTAGGTCGCCCTTTTCACCACTTTTTACAATGACGTTGGCTGCTCCCGCACCATCAAAGTTCGTATCGCCAAATTTTGAGCCATGCAAAATGACATTCGCCGCTCCTGCGCCTTTAAAATTAACATTTCCCCGCGTGACATTAGATTTAATAACATTTCCACCACCCGTACCGTTAAAATTAACGTAGCCACTACTTGCGGATGACTCAACAAGGTCTTGTTGACTATATTCTTCGCTATGCACTAATCGATGGGAAGTTCGGCGTATTGTATTGGCGCTATATTGAAGCTGGCTTAAGGTGTAGCCGGGGCCGATAGAGGTATATCCGTTAGCATAGGAAAGCTCTTCATTAGCCAAATTACCCGTATGATCGCCTGCTTTGTACCAAGTTATTGCTTTGTATTTCAGTTGTTTTGTATCAGAATCGTTTTTCAACTGAACTTCAACGATTTTGGTATATGGCCCCATTACCTTGGCATACACATAAGTATTGGGCTGCCGGTTCGATTTGACTGCGGAAACATCGACTTTGCTGCCATCAGAGGAGATCGCATACCCTCCCATTTTGGCATCACCTAGCGAAATATCCTCTGCTTTAACCTCCGTGCCATCCGCATAGGTTACCCACTGATCTATCAACAGGTTTTCCTCGATAGCATGAATCTTGACAGGTTGCTGATGCTCAAAGAGCAAACTGGAGAGACGGTAAGCGCCATTCGTGTTTACCGCGATAAATCCATTGCCCGACGAAATGTCTTTCGCAGCAATATTTTTAAGGTGATTGCCTGCTTTATACCAAGAGGTGGCATGGTAACCGAGCCTACCGGTGGCGGGATTATTTTGCAGCCGAACTTTGCTGATTTTAGTGTACATTTTGTCAGCAAATGCGAAAAGATAGGTATCCGGCTCAACAGTTGATTTAATACCTGTCACTTGCTGTGACTCCCGTATCCAACTTCCTCCCATCGTTGCCGTCGTCAATACGATCTCTTCAGCTTTAGCAAATTCCAGCGTCTCACCATAGAAATCGCTATTCACGCCTACTCTGGTGATTTCATTATAAGCCCCAGCACCAGAGAAATTAATATTGCCATGCGCGACTTCAGAATAGAGTTTGTTATAACCCCCAACCCCCTCAAAAGTAATATCGCCACGCGTCTGTTCATAGCTGTCTTTATTTTGGCGTACACGCTCAATTCGATTCGATGCCCCCGCGCCACGTAAGATAATATTACCGTCTTTACCTTTACGTATAATGTGATTATCCGCACCTGCTCCATTGAATGTAACGTTACCAGTCTCTACTCTTGAACTGATGCTGTTTGCCGCGCCTGCGCCATTAAAAGTCACATTTCCCTGAGAATCTTGATAACGGTTAAGCCAGGTACGATCAATGTCATTGTATGCCCCTGCGCCAGCAAAATCTAAATCTCCCCGGTTCGTTTCATGCCATAACTTATTATATCCACCGGCCCCTTTAAAACTTGTATCACCAGACAAACCTTTACGAACCAGTTTATTGTAGCCGGCAGCACCCGAATAATTTAGATTTCCCGTATTACCTGTGTGATTAATAATAACGGCGCCGGCGGCACCCGCAAATGACAGACTGCCATTTCCCGTTTTACTAATGCCGGCGTAGCCTGAAGCTCCCTTTACCGAAAGGTCACCATCTGTATGGTATACATCGACTTTAACTGAACCAACAGTAACATCATCATTGCCGCCATAAGCATAAACTTCACCACCAACACCAATAGCAGTAATACTATTACCATCATTATCGTCGTAGTATTTTCCAGTAAAGAAGTACTCTGTACTTCTATTTGATGATTTCCCCATCAAAAATCCCTTTAAACCATACAAAAATTAAACAAAAAACCACTGCACCTGACGAATACAGCGGTTGTTTTGGATATCAAGTTTCCCGCGGACAGTGCACGCTTTCTGACCTTTCCACGGCAAAAAGACACGGCGGCGCAAATCTCTGGCCACTTCACGCCCGTGACCAAAAGGAGCAATCATTTCGGGAAAAAAGATATGTGGACCTGAGCGCCAGTCTGTGTGAGTAAGCTCTCTTTCTCCCGAAAGAAGTTCATCTCGATTCTGCTCAGATAAAAAAGCCCAATTACAAAAAGCGATTGGGCGCCCATGTTCATCTTCATAATAGCAAAACTGATTCAGCTCAAACGCAGGCAAGATACGCTGTTGCCACTCGGACACCAGGTATCTCCGATGCAAGGGAGAATGCTGGCTCAGCAGCATTACTCCGCCAATCATCGCTTGAATTTCTGCGTTATTCAGTTTCACTGGTTGATGTACAATCGCCATACGCTAATCAACCATGAGATCTTATTTTGTATTTTTGGATGGGCGTTTTTTAGCATTAGCAGGTTCTTCTGCTATCAATTCTGATGTAGTTTGCTCTTCCGCCATTTGTGGATTAGGTAAAAACCCGGCTGCAACCAATTTGTCAAATTCAGCCGCCATCCGTGGATCTTCCAACATATTTTTAACCATCGAAACCATATACATAAATCCCGATGCTGGCATATGGATAACTTGTTTTAATTCAAGTTCATTATCATTTTCCGCCATTATCCCATTCGCCATACGATTGGGTTCTTGACCAACGAAATAAAGAGAAAAAACGCCTTTGTTATAATTAACGCTAGAGATAGTTTGTACGAATTTTTCAGACATGTTTTTATTCACCAAAAATAAACAATTTGTTAATAAGGCCACACAATATTTACAACAAGAAAAACATTTAATTCAGCGGCATCCTGACTTTGTATATCTATAAATACATTAAGAGTAAGCAAATCAGTAGAATAATATAGAGCAAAAACTCAAAATCAATATTCATACACAAAAAGTCATTTTACCCCCCACATATAGTCCCATTTACCCACACTGCTACTCGCAATAAATATAAGATAATAAGCAGCTACTTAAACGCCACGCAAAATTAATATAATAATTTGTTTTAATTAGTATTTTTGTGAATTTTAAAGATATTTTTCATGAATAAAATTGAGAAATTAACCATAGCATCATTAAGATTGATATTGATGATATGTAATGGAAAAGAAAATATTAATGACATTGATAACTTAAAAAGCTCTGACTGTTACCGCTCCTATATAAAGGATATAGAGAAAAAATTTAACTTATCTCTTTCAAATAAACATTCCGTAAGCAAAAAGCATCATAACATACCTTTACCCGCAATCTTGTTTGATAATAATGGCCTACCTTTTGTTTTGGCCAAATCGAATAAAGAGAGTTCATTAATACAGAGGGTTGACAAAGAAAATCCCGAAATATGGCCCGAAGAAAGGCTAATAAAAGAATGGAATGGAAAATGGATTAAAATCAAACAAAAACAAGCCAGATTCAACATCAGTTGGTTTATTCCAGAATTTTTAGCACAAAAGAAAAATATGGGCGAGATATTACTATTTTCCTTTGTGTTACAGATTCTTGCGTTAATTTCACCTTTAGTTATTCAGGTGGTTATGGATAAGGTCTTAATCCATCAAGCGTTATCGACTCTTGATGTATTAGTTTTTGGCTTAATCATTGCCGGCATCATCGAGGTGATTTTACGCGGATTACGTGAGTACCAATATACTCACACTGCAAACCGCATTGATATCAAACTGGGATTAAAACTGGTGCGGCATCTGCTCGGGCTGCCTTTACTCTTTTTTAAATCCCGTCAGGTGGGGGCAATTGTCACACGAGTGCGTGAACTGAATACCATCAGAGAATTTCTGACGGGTTCAATGTTCACCTTATCCGTCGATGTCCTGTTTATGTTTATTTTCATCTACGTGATGAGCTTGTTATCCAGCACACTGACCTGGGTTTTTCTCGCAACTTTCCCTTTTTATGCCATTTTGGCATGGTGGCTGACGCCTCGTATGGAAAAAGCGGTTGAACAACAGTTCACCCATGCAGCAATAAATACCTCTTTTCTGACTGAAACGGTTTCCGGTTCTGAAACCCTGAAAAGTTTGGCGGTAGAGCCAAGATTCGTCCGCCGTTGGGATAGCCAGACGGAGAAGATGATAGATACCAGCTATGCAGTACAGCAATTGAGTAACCGTTCAAACCATATTGTGATGCTCCTGCAAAAAATCACCAATGCAGCGATTCTCTGGTTAGGCGCGTCAGAGGTTTTATCGCTGCAAATGACCATTGGTCAGTTGATCGCTTTCAATATGATGGTAAATCACACTTCCCAACCATTAGCCAGACTGGTGGAGTTATGGGGACAATTTATCAGAACACAGGTAGCCGTCGATAAATTAGGAGATATGTTAAACCTGCCAACCGAACAGCAATCCGGCCAACAACAAATCACGCTGCAAGGGGCAGTCTCATTTAACCATATTATCTTTCGCTATCAACCCGATATTCCGCCGACGATTAAGGGATTAACGCTCAATATCAGAGCTGGAGAAACTATTGGTATTGTGGGTGCTTCTGGTTCCGGAAAAAGCACGTTGGCTCGTTTATTACTCCGCCTTTATACCCCAGAAACAGGCGCAATTACCTTAGATGGGATTCCACTACAAAATATAAATATTGAAACGCTCAGACAGCAAGTCGGTGTAGTTCTGCAAGAAAATTTCTTATTTAACAAAACTGTATATGAAAATATTGCCCAGTCAAAACCCGATGCCAACCTGGAAGCGGTAATTAAAGCAGCTAAACTGGCGGGCGCTCATGAATTTATTCTCAAGCTGCCGATGGGCTATGACACAATTATCGCAGAAGGCGGGCAATCCTTATCCGGCGGTCAACGTCAGCGACTCGCCATCGCCCGGACGATTCTGGCTAATCCCAAAATTCTCATTCTTGATGAAGCAACAAGCGCCCTTGATGATGAATCACAATCACTCATTCAGTCCAATATGGCGGAAATCGCCCAAGGAAGAACGGTTATCACCATCGCACACCGCCTTTCAACTGTACGTCATTGTGATCGCATCATTGTTCTTAATCAGGGAGAAATTATCGAACAAGGCTCTCACGCTCAGTTGCTTAACCACGGCAAGCAATACCGAAAGCTCTGGCAGTTACAACAGGAATTAAAACAGGAGACGCCTTGTCATGATTAAGGCTTTTAAGGATAAAATTAAAACCCGATTGCGTCCTTGTCCGCAACATTACGATTTTTTACCAACACATTTGGCGTTATCGCAGCGCCCACCTTCACCATTTGCTCGCTACACCGCAATTACGCTCAGTGTCGGCGTCATCATCGCCTTACTCTGGGCTTATCTGGGTAAGTTGGATGTTCAGGCTACGGCCACCGGCCGTCTGTTAGTCTCAGGCCGCTCTCAGATAATTCAAGCCTATGAACAGAGCCGGGTGACAGCTATCCACGTTCAGAATGGACAGCGAGTAACGAAAGATGCCCCATTGCTGACACTGGACACGCTCGGCGTTAATCAAGATATTGCTCGGTTATTCAAGCAGATCGAATATCAAGCCCATGAAAAGATTCGTTATCAGGCTTTAACTGAGGCACAAGCGCCAGAAGAACAGGCATTATTTCAAACCTTGCCGGTATCCCAACAAACACAAGTTATTGAAAATTATTCTCGTGAAAAAAGAGAGTACGACGCAAGCGTAACCAATCTGAAAGCCGAGATGAACGTCAATCTTTCTTCTCAACAATCACGGAAAAGCGATATCAATGCGCTCACTAAGCTCCGGCAAAATATTAGCCAGCGTTTAAAAGCACGCCAGACCTTAAGCCAAAAACAAGTGATCAGTAAAGTCGAATATCTTGAACAGGAAAAAGAGTTTCTGGAAACAGAACGTCTGATTGCTCAACAAAACGCGGAACTTAATGTACTGCAATCGCAATATATCAGCCTTGAAGAGCGCTTAAACAGCCTGAAAACGCAAAAAGAACGTGAATGGTTTGATAAAAGAAAGCAGGCCGAAGTTCAACTGGTTGTTTTAGAGCAAGAGCTAGCAAAAGCTCAAGTGCGAGAACAACTTGAAGTCATTCGCTCTCCCGTTACAGGAACCGTTCAACAACTCAGTGTGCATACATTAGGGGCAGTTCTGCAACCCGCACAAAACTTAATGGTGATCGTCCCCGACGACAATGTGCAATTGGCAGAAGTGCAAATTCTCAATAAAGACGCCGGATTTATTCATCCAGGACAACAAGTCACTGTTAAGGTGGACGCTTTCCCCTATACACGTTATGGCACGATTGATGGCGAACTGCTAAGTATATCCAGAGACTCAACCACTGATGAGCGGTTAGGGTTGGTCTTCCCGGCTCAGGTAAGCCTTAAGAGTAATAATATCGTCATAGACAACACACGTGTTGACATTACCCCAGGTATGTCAATCGTCGCTGAAATCAAAACTGATCAACGCCGCGTTATCGATTATCTCCTGAGTCCTATCAGAGAGTATCAATCTGAAGCATTGAGGGAGAAATAATCGTGAACGGATTACACTCTTCCGCTACCGACTCCGGTAACAGCACCCATAATCAGGCGCTGGATTGTATTGTCTATGTGGGAAAACAATTTCATAAGTCAGCCACTATCGATCAACTTCAACACAAACTGGGGTTTGATTCTTTACATCTGAACGATTTACAACTACGTGAAGCCGCTGACGCCATTGGGCTACACAGTAAAATTGAGCAATTAACTGTCAATACCGGGCCAACGTTACCTCTGCCAGCATTGATTGAGCTGGAACAACAATGGTGGGTACTTATTGAAGTCAGTAACACCCACATTACGGTTCTCGATCCTGCTACTGAACAAACGCGGTCATTCTCTCTATTTGCTGATAATAATAAAGAACATGCCTATAAGATCCTTTTAATCGCCGATCAAGAGTTAACTAAAAAACATGTCAGATTCGGCCTGAGCTGGTTTTATCCCTCCATTTTCCGGCAGAAAAGTCAGATCAGAGATCTATTTTTATTTGCCATTGTTCTGCAACTATTTGCGCTGGTCAGCCCAATCCTGTTTGAGAACATCATCGATAAGGTATTGGTAGGACGAAGTTTATCCAGCCTTCATGTCTTAGGTATGGCTATGCTCGCTATCGCCCTTGCCGAACCTTTGTATAGCTTTATGCGCAACACCGTGTTTGGACACATGGCAAGCCAGATAAACTCTGAACTTTCCGGACGGTTGTATCGTCATCTGACAAGCTTGCCACTGCAATATTTTAAGCAACGGCAAACCGGGCAAATTATTGCCAGAGTCAGAGAAATGTCTCAAATCCGCCAATTTTTGACCGGTTCTACCCTGATGCTGCTGTTAGATCTGATTTTCGTCATCATGTTCATTGGCGTCATGTTTTACTATGCCAAAATACTGACCTGGATCGTTATTGGCTCGCTCGCTGTTTATTTCATATTCTGGATCATCGCTGGGCCAATTATTCGCCGTAAAGTAGAAGCAGAATATGAAACTGATGCGAATGCAACGAGCTTTTTGACCGAAACCGTAACAGGTATTGAAACCATTAAAACCACCGCTACTGAAAAGCGTTTTTTACATCAGTGGCAACGTATTCTCAGCCAACAATTGACTAAAAGCTTTGCAGCACAAAAAAGCGGTTTAATTGCCGGGCAAGGAATCGATTTTGTCCAAAAATTTACTACCGCAATCCTTTTATGGTGGGGAGTGACAGAAGTTTTACGTGGTGAACTGACCCCGGGGCAACTTATTGCTTTTAATATGCTAGCCGGACATGTCACCCAACCTATCCTTCGACTGGCACAGGTTTGGCAGGATTTTCAGCATACGTTAATCGCTCTGAAACGTGTGGGGGATATTCTTGATGAACCGATGGAGAACAGTAAACAGGGATTAGCTTCGATACCCGAGCTGGAAGGCCAGATTGAATTCAGAAACATTCGCTTTCGCTATCATGACGACACACCAGAGGTTCTGGCAAATTTATCGTTATCAATAAAATCGGGGCAATTTATTGGCATAACCGGCCCATCAGGTTCAGGTAAAAGTACTCTCACCCGCTTACTGCAAAGGCTATATGTCCCTCAACATGGACAAGTTTTAATTGATGGTATGGATTTAGCGATTGCCGATCCCGTCTCTTTACGCCGCAATATGAGTGTTGTGCTCCAGGAAAGTATCCTATTTTCTGGCAGCATCATCGATAACATTCGACTATGTAAACCCAACGCCACTGATGCAGAAGTCTATCGCGCTGCTGAGTTATCCGGCGCCATTGAATTTATCCAATCGTTTCCTCACGGTTTTGCTCATCCAGTCGGGGAGAAAGGAGCAAATCTCTCTGGTGGTCAAAGACAGCGAATCGCATTGGCAAGAGCGCTTTTGGTTAATCCCACTATCCTGATCCTCGATGAAGCCACCTCAGCATTAGATTATGAATCTGAAGCCGCAATCATGGCAAATATGGATGAAATATGCCGTAACAGAACCGTTATTAGTATTGCTCACCGGCTCAACACGATTCGCCATGCCGACAAAATTTGCGTGTTAGATCAAGGACAAATCGTCGAATTTGACTCACATGATCAACTACTTCAACAAGACGGCCTATACGCCCATTTATGGCATCAACAAATTGGCGAAAGCTGAATTGGCATTCAGTTTCATTTCTTAAAAAAGAGAAGAATAAATTTTGACTCAAAATGTGTCTATTTTTATTTATTTGTTCAATAAATTAACAAAATGTAAATAAATTATTTAAATTGTAACGTCCAGTTATTAACATGTTAGATAAATCAAATATCTTTATACATCTTAACTTTTAAGTTGGAGAACTCTTATGGATAGGAATCCAGTTTCGTTAAGCGCTTTGGCATTTTCAGGAGGATCTCTAACTTCTATTACCGGCCCGATAGAAATTTTAACCATTGCTGCTCACTTAGCCGGCGCGCCAGAGCCGGAAATCAATATCGTCACACAGGATAATCAAGATGTGATTGGGCTAGGCGGTGTTCGGTTAAAACCCAATAAACTCATAGGAGAAATTAAACAAACAGATATTGTCTTGGTGGGGGCAATCGGGCTCCCCTACAACGATCTCGATTCTTGCACTCAGGAAACCTTAGATTGGCTGCAAATGATGGAACAAAAAAATATCCCTATCGTCTCCATTTGCTCTGGCTCCTTTATCCTAGCTAAAGCTAACTTGCTCAATAACCGCAAAGCCACCACACACTGGCTGTTTACCAACTTATTTAAGGATATGTTTCCACAAGTCCAGTTACACTCGAAAATAAAAGTCACCAGAGATAACAATATCTTTTGTACTTCTGGCACTTATGAATACAACGATGTCATGATGCATATTGTTGAACAGATATATGGTCAAAATACCAGAGAAACCTGTAGTCAGCTTATCTTTGGCGATATGGAAGGCCGCCCTCCGCATACTCTGGCAAGTTTTGTGCCCTATCGCCAGCATTCAGATACATTAATCCACAAACTACAAGACTGGATGCATTCCGCCCCATCAGACAGATTATCAGTCGGCAATTTGGCCGATAAAATTCATCTGTGTGAAAGGCAGATGAAGAGACGCTTTAAGACGGCCACCGGCCAGACACCTATTCAATATATCCAACAGATTCGATTATCTCTGGCGAAATGCCGGTTAGAAAAATCGAACAAGACCATAGAAGAGATCAGCCATGAAGTTGGTTATGAAGATACTCGCTATTTCAGAGAGTTATTTAAGAAACTTAATGGGTTAACCCCCATAGAATACCGTAGAAAATACCAGCACCGCTAAAACGGGAATTCAATCACAATCCTTTACGGATAAGCAGTGACGCCGCTTTTATCTTTGTCAGGCAGTAGCGATACACTAGAAGCTGGGGTATCATGGCGTGCTATATTTTATGGTATACGCCCTTTACTAATTGAATTTATGGCAAAAGAACAAATGGATCGCACCACTCTGGATTTGTTCGCAAATGAACGCAGACCGGGGCGCCCAAAAACCAACCCACTTTCCAGGGATGAACAACTCAGAGTCAACAAGCGTAACCAACTTCGCCGTGATAAGGTGCGTGGTCTGCGTCGTGTGGAACTGAAAATAAATGCTGATGCAGTAGATGCGCTTAACTTTCTTGCACAGCAACGCAACATCAGCCGCAGTGAACTCATCGAGCAAATTTTGCTGGCCCAGTTAGCAGAAAGCAACATCACGACTTGATAGCATTGAAGGCACGAAATCACACAAACTTGACAGAATTGTCCTGACTGTTTAGTCAAAATAGGATTTTGTTTTTTTATTAATACAATCAGAACCTTTTTTACTGATTTTTAACATTTTATACGTATATCTTATACAGAAATACACAAATAAAACAAGAGGTTATATTATCCTATGGCAATTATAGGTATATTTTTCGGCAGTGATACCGGCAACACAGAAAATATTGCCAAAAAGATCCAAAAGATTCTGGGTTCCGACATTGCAGAAGTCCATGATATTGCCAAGAGCAGTAAAGAAGATATCGAACAGTTCGATATTCTGCTACTCGGCATCCCTACCTGGTACTACGGTGAAGCACAGTGTGACTGGGATGATTTCTTCCCTACTCTGGAAGAGATCGATTTTGAAGGGAAGTTAGTCGCCCTTTTTGGTTGTGGCGATCAGGAAGATTACGCGGAATATTTCTGTGATGCTATGGGAACTATCCGTGACATTATTGAACCCCGCGGCGCCGTTATCGTTGGTCATTGGCCAACTGAGGGCTATCACTTCGAAGAATCAAAAGGTCTGGCTGATGATAACCATTTTATCGGGCTTGCTATTGATGAAGACCGCCAACCAGAATTAACCGAAGAGCGTGTTAATGCCTGGACTAAGCAGATTTACGAAGAGCTGAGTTTGTCAGAAATTCTTGCAGGATAGCGGCCTATCCCAATAAGCGTAATGGATGCAGGCCATTTCTTATCAATAGTGAACCCACGGTAGGTGAGAAGTGACTCGCTTCACTCGCCCTGTGGGATCGCACTCAAAGGCTATTACTTTTATCAGAACACTGCTTAAATCCGCTTTTTATTACGAAGAACGGCAAAAAATAGCCTAAACATGATAAATAGTAAGGTTATTCCTGCGTTTTATAAATGATTATTCTGGCAAAATGTGTAATGAAAGTTAAGGTTAACGTGGTTTTCATTTTCATTAGCCATGCCTATAATCATAATCTGATAACTAACTGGTACTTTTTGAAGTATCGCTAAGTTCACTTTACTGAGTAACAGGACTGAATCCGCATGACCGACAACAATAAAGCATTAAAAGATGCTGGACTTAAAGTTACACTTCCTCGTCTTAAGATATTGGAAGTGTTACAGGAGCCTGAATACCACCATGTCAGTGCGGAAGATCTCTACAAGAAACTGATTGATAACGGTGAAGAGATTGGACTTGCTACTGTCTACCGCGTGTTGAATCAGTTTGATGATGCCGGTATTGTCACCCGTCACAACTTTGAGGGCGGCAAATCGGTTTTTGAACTCACTCAACAACACCACCACGACCATTTAATCTGCCTGGACTGTGGTAAAGTCATTGAATTCAGTGACAAATATATTGAAAGACGCCAGAAGAACATTGCTGAGCGTTATGGGATTAAACTTTCAAACCACAGCCTTTATTTATATGGTCACTGCTCCGCCGGTAATTGCCGCGAAGATAGTAGTGCACATGACGAGAAGTAATTCACGCCTGAACCTCTAATTTTTTATCTACCTAGAAAGGGGAACCCATCAAGGGTTCCCCAAAAAGGGGCTATATTTCAGGTTGATTCATGCCTGTCAAAGATGAGCTATAAGCCAAGCTCTGAGTGAGAGCCAAGACGGACAAGGCACAATGTGTCCGCATCGGGTTTCTGATAAATCTGTATCAAGTCAGGCTTGAGTAGTCAATCGTCCGCATTAAGATCGACCATTAAATCTTTTACAGTGGAGAATGATTTACCGCAACCTTTGCGAGCTTCTTTCATTGCAGCTAT
The DNA here is from genome assembly GCF_026153155.1 of Photorhabdus aballayi. Classification (NCBI taxonomy): domain Bacteria; kingdom Pseudomonadati; phylum Pseudomonadota; class Gammaproteobacteria; order Enterobacterales; family Morganellaceae; genus Photorhabdus; species Photorhabdus aballayi. The sequence goes on from NZ_JAPFCD010000007.1 coordinate 91,298, forward strand.
TGTTGTCTCATTTGGTATCAACGGTTCAAAAGGTAACACTTTTTCTCTTGCTACCCGCGTTAACATCATGCGAACGGCATCTGATACAGTCAGACCCATAGCAGCTAGAACGGCAGCCGCTTCTGCCTTAATCTCTCCATCAATACGGGTTTGCACTAATTGGTTTGTAGCCATATAAGAGATCTTTCGTTGAATTACATTGTCATGCAAATGTAATTCAATGAATGTCTATAATCAACTCCACTTCAGTAGTGATGCCGCGCGCGATAAATTTCCCCCATTCGCTCAATAAATGAAGAGGTAATTGAGTTTTATCTATTGAAAAATTTTTACAGAACTAACGTCAATAATCTGAGGAACCCATCAGGGTTCCCCTCTTGCTACAACATGATCATGCCTTTACATTATCAATTCGACTGTAACGTTTACCATCCGGACTGACAGAACGGATCAACACATCACCTTTCACTCTTGGACGTTTATGGTTGTTATAAACTTCCCAGTGACGACCGCCATCAGTCGAATACTGGATTACCAACCCTGGCAACGCAACATTAGCCCGCAAAATACCACGTTTTACCTTAGCCCCCGGAACCGGCAGACGGTAAGCAATGCCTGCTTTATCCAGTTTACTAAGTTCACGTTGCCCTATCAGGTTAGCGAACCGGGCCCAGTCACGATTAAGCGCATCTATATCGACTTTATACGTTTCTCCTCGCTTATATACCTGGCCCGGAACATAATCCAACTCCCAACCGGCCCGGTGCCATGCCCGTTCTGCTAACGGTAACAAGCGCGGATAAATCATATATTCCATCTGTTCATCCGTCCGAACAGTTTCACTCCATCCTTGACCTGAAAGCCCATAAGCGCCCGGCCACGGCTTATCACTTTTCGCACGGAATACATTACCGTCACGGTCAACGGAAGTTTCAGCATTTTGTGGAACGTTATTAGGTGCAAAACTAAAGATCTTAGCTTCATCGTTAAAACGGGCTGCCCAATAGTAGCCACGCTCCTGCGGATGAACTTCATATGGCATATCCAGATAAATATAATCTGGGTTAGATATCACCACCTCATAGCCCTTATTCGCCCAATCATTGACTGAATCAAAGCCGCCATCGTAGAGAGTGTCCCAGAAATTGACCCCAACGCGTTTAGTAGCAAAATCTTTAGCGCTGTCAACATGTTTTAAACCATCCTGCCATGCCTGCATCCTCTCGATACCATTAGCATTGACAATTTTGCTCACTTCAATTGCAAAGTAGCTGGCAAGTTGATCAATATCTTTCACAACACCCTGTTCTATCAGCTTCTGACAAACCGGAGATTTAGCCCACGGTTTATCCTCCACACTTTTATCAATAATACCCTTGCCCGGTACGATAGGGCCATTTTTATCCTGGAATCCATTTCCCAGACGGATATTCTTCGCTTCATCTCCGCCGAAATGCCAGGTCTCCAATGGCGAGCCTGCCGCTTGATGCATAGCAGCAATTTCACCAATAACTTTCTCAACAAATCGTTTTGAAGAATCCATACACGGGTTCAAATAACTGCGACGATCATAGAGCTGAACCGATGTTGCTCTGGTGGTATCCGCAGGGTCCAGCAAACGATATTCATTCGCCCCTTTCACATTCCCCTGAGCGATTAATTTCTTATAACGGGCTTCCATAGAAACAACAGCGGCACGAGCATGGGCTGGCATATCAATTTCAGGAATAACGTCGATATAACGGGCTTTGGCATATTTCAGAATATCAATGTAATCTTGACGGCTGAAATATCCGCTACCCATGTTGTTGTTATCAGGGCCTGAACCCAGTTGTGGTAATAAACATTGAGTTTCACTTAAATCATGACACCGCTGGCTGCCAACTTCCGTCAACTCAGGTAATCCAGGAATTTCCAAACGCCAACCTTCATCATCAGACAGGTGGAAATGAAATTTATTCAGCTTGTAACTTGCCATTTGGTCAAGCAAACGCAAGACAGCCTGCTTACTGTGGAAATTACGCCCTACATCAAGGAGAACCCCACGATATTCAAAGCGCGGCGCATCTTTTGCCGTTAAAGTAGCAATCTTTCTATCGCCATCAACCGGGATCAATGACAACAGAGATTGAAGACCATAAAACACCCCTGATTGGTCAAAAGCAACAATTTGTGCTCCATTCTGGGTAATATTCAGGCGGTAAGCCCCTTTAACTTTCCAATCGCCAATAAAATCTGAAGAGACAATTTGAGTCGCAACGGGATAACCACTATTCTCTAATTTAATTCCTTGATCAGTAAAACGTTTTCTAACAAGAATAACTGCCTCGTCATTTAAACCACCCAATTCCAGTCTCACCCCACCAGATAAATCAACATCCTCGGTAAAAATCTGAACCTCTTTTGGAGTCGGGATAATTTGCCCACGCAATTTTTCTGATCTAACCTTTTTAACCTGTAAGTTCTTCATATAACGATTTTCAGGCGTCATCAGAATATTGTTATCTGTCTGTGTGCGTTTCCATTGATCACCGGTGAAATCAGATAAAAATTGACTTAGATCTTCTGTATCCGTATTAACAAGCACTTTAGGTTTCGCATCACCGGACGTTGCATACCAGCGAGGTAGAAAATCAGTGCTATAAATCTGCCAATACTCTCCTATAAACGGTAGTTTTACCTGCTCATTAGCTTTAATACCGGTGAATTTTTCGGTTGGTTCCAGTTTATGTAAATCGCCGGTGATACGCGTGATTTTGAACTGCTCATTATCTACGTTAAGGACCTGACGGATACTGTGGAAATAAATCGCCCAGTCAGAAGCGTCAATCGCCTGATTACCATTGGTTAACGTAATATCCACTCGATTGCATTTAGCCCAGTCGGCCTCCAATACCGCACAGTTAACACCATGATCTCCAGCTTGATTATCAACAACTTTATAATTAACTTTTAATTGACTCAGTGCATCTACCACTTGCTGTGCTGTTTGGGAAGCATATGCAGAACCGATAAGTCCAATTGTCGCGGTCAGCGCTGCTAATGTATGCAATTTAAATTTCTTCATTAATTACCTCTTTCAAACACAAAAGTTATGTAAGGTAAGCCGCTGCCCAGAAGTTACTAAGTGCAGTAACAACGAGCCATGAGAAGACAATAAACGGCATGATGACGTTGAATTTAATCTCTTTCTCATTTTGGAAAAAATGTCAATCTTTACGCCATATATAACCATGAAATTATGGTCAGAATGTAAATCTATTTATAAAATAAAAAACATTACATTAAGAAAGAAAATTAAAACTATCCAATCAACATCTATAAAGACTATTTTTCGCGTCATGAATTATCAATGGTAAAAAAGGGATTTTTTGTAAAACATGACAGAGAACACATTATAAATAAATGCAACGACAATTATATACGCCATTGATATCAAAATAAAAAATAATACAAAAAAGAAAGATTAACAATATAAAAAACGCTCTAAAAAACAGATTGATTAATACAAATGTTTTTCAACTAAAATAGACATAAAATTATTTACCAATGATAATATTATAAAAAAATAAACTACCAATCGTGATTTGTTTTTTCTATTATAGAAAATAGTTTAATAACACGAGGTTAAATGAATAAAAAACGTGGTGATTGAGATGCAATTAACATATATAAAATACCGGGATATTACTAATAAGCTTTTATCCCGGTTGAATCATTATCTGCTTTTAAATACAATCTATACAACCTACACTGATTTAAATTCAAAACTCTTCACGAACAGCAAGACCTAAGTTTTGTAACATTGGCGCATTTTCACATGCAACATAGAGTACCTCATCAATAGCACTACTATTAACATGTTGATGCCATGCCCACACAGGCACATATATCGCATCACCGGCTTTCCACGCAACATGTTGTTCACCAATGAGTGAATACCCCTCACCATTAACGATATATATTATGGTTTCATAACTGTGTCTGTGTTTACGGGTTGACTGCCCAGGTTGTAACCCTCCCAGAGTCATACTGAGAACTTTACTGGGTAAATTAACCATAGCCACTTTATGGCGTCTTTCATTTGAGAAATTTAAATCTTGACTCACTTCAGAATTCAATACATCTTCATGAATCAATTTAGCAGGTTTATCTTCAATTAATTTTCCGGGAACTTCGCCAAAATCTCCAGATGAGAAAAACGTTTTTTTCACTATAATTACCTCCAATATCATGGTTTATTGTAAAACTCTCATTCTGAAATAATACTCAAAATATTTTATCTTACAAATATCTCCGTCATCATTTATTCCTATGTTATATACCCTTCATCTTTCAAGCTGCTGCTTTGTTGGCTGCTTTCACTCACCCCAGTCACATAGTTATCTATGCTCCTGGGGATTCATTCACTTGCCGCCGCGATGCATCTTGAAATACATAGGGTATATAGCAATAAACATTTCAGGCTAAAAATATTAGTTAAAAATTTTGTATATCTGTGAATTATCACTTTCCTCTCTCTATTCATATAAAAATAGTTATGATCATGCTCTATGAGTCATTCATTAAACGTTGCTCTATTTCCTTAACAGCTAAACCTCACAAACCCCTTCTCTTGGGAATTGAGATACTTTCTTAAAGAAATATTTATGTATTATATATTCTAGCGTGTTAAGCACATGATAAATTCCCTTTTGAAAAGAATCACCTTCAAGAATAAATAGAAGATTATAATTCAAAAAAAAAACAGCATCAAAATTTCCACCATTTTTTAATATGTTAAATATATTGCCATTTCCCACGGAAATAAATTTACCCCCCTATACCGCATTATACTAAACAAGATATTATTCATCGCTTCCTTAATATCATAAGCAACAAATTGATAGTACCCCTTATAATGCTATCACGACAACAACCACTATTACGCAGTAGCCTAATTCCCAAAAAGAGGTATCTAGAATTCTTAATAAAAATACCGGTGGACTGAAAATGAGTTGGTGGGAACACATCTTTGTGAATATTAAAGAATCGCTCCATACGTTCAAACTCATAGACATCGGGAGATTCAAAAAAAGCCAACTTTTATTTTACAACTTCGATAACAGTATTATCATGAAAAACTCCATTTACAATATATTACCCTGTTTATACCCGTCATCTTTCAAGTTGCCTCTTTGTTGGCTGCACTCACTCACCCCAGTCACACAGTTATCTATGCTCCCGGGGATTCGCTCCCTTGCCGTCGCGATGTATCTTGAAATCCATTGGGTATATAATCAATTCTAATTACTGGGTATGTAATTAATAATTTTTAAAATCTCATATAAAACTCTTTTATTTCTCTCATATCTATCAAGAATTTTAGCAAAAATATCCCTTAACTTACGTTTCGGAACTTAATCCATCATCCTCATAGAAATTTGAAAAGCTATTCACAATAACCACATATCATCTAATATAGTATTTCTTCTCAGCCTTTTCCAATATTAGCTGCATAATTTGTTGTCCAACAATATTTACATTTAAAGTTCATTCTCTATTCAATAAAATCGACAATTATTAATTTCATTTTTTATTTTTGATATCATATGAATTCAATCCAATAATTATTACATCATATATGATGACGAATGTTTGTATCACCTCTTTCGCCAGAAATATATCCATCAACACCTTATGCTGATATTTCATCACTAGAAACCATATCAAGTACTTTTGCTGTACATGTCATTTATGACGCAAAGTATCTCAATCACACTCGGATAAAAGTGTCATTACATCTGTATTTACCCTGATATTGCTTTGATATAGTTCATTAAGCATCGCAATGCGAAAACGCACCATTTCTTCACCAACTGCAATAACATCTACCATTCGGTGAGGTTTCTCTTCAATCATTCGATCAATAATTTTTCTCATCGCAATGGCATGATCTTCATCCTCTTCAACATGGATTCTAAAGAAATGCAGTGCATCATCAGACGCCTTTATGAATTGCAAGGCATCCAAAATTGGGCCATAAACCAAAGGTACGATCGCCTCAGCACCTAAACACAGTGCCGCAAGCCCTCTTAGAGAATCATCGCTGCGACAGTGGCGAAACATGGCATCAATCAGTTGCTGAGTGCTGTTAAGCATCGGGTCACTTTTAGGAACAGCGTTAATAGCTGCCATCGCCTTTTTATATAACTCCGCGTGAGATACCTTTGCAGCATCGGTTCCTGTTAGCTCTTCTAACAGATTGTGAGAAAGCAGTATAAAATCTTTTTGGTCTGCTAACCCTCCCATCAATGAACAGAGATAGCGAGTGAAATATTGTGAATAGTAATGGTGCTGGATCATAAACTTTCTTAATAAATTCTGGTCCGCCTGTCCAGAACGGCAAGCGACCAGAAATATATTCGAGTTAAGCTCCTCCAATAGTTCTTTAGAGAAAACGTCTTCCCATAGTGGAGATAAAAAGTAACCAGTTTCTTTTTTAAGCTCGTTTTGAGTGTTGATAGCGAGTCCCATAATAAACCCTTTTAGTAACATTCAACCGATGAAATGGATGATATAAGGCTATTCTCAAGCCAAAAATAGTCGCTCTATGTTTATGTAATCCTATCAATCTGTTAGCACAGATTGTTGCAATGCTGTAGGTAAGAATATAGATACCGTGCTTCCATCACGCACTGTATTCAAAGGGATAATCGCAGCCATAAAACAAGACGAGTGAAATTTTACTTACACTCGCTCCCGTATCCATTTTGGTTTTCATGACCATATCGATTTTCAGCCTTGAATCTGTGCGGCTTTCCTCTATGTAGCAGCTAAAACAAAATGAATTTTATTTCATACTACAGATTCGCTAATAGTGGATAAATAGACCTACAATCACTTCTGAAGTGACTTTCTTGTCACCAATAGTGACCTAAAAAAATCCCAGGAGGCCCAAATGAATAATTTGAGTGGATTCATAATCTTCATCCATGTAGCCGAAGCTCGTAGCTTCGCAACAGCAGCTCGGCAACTCGGACTCTCTCCGTCGTCCGTTAGCAAAAGCATATCCCGATTAGAAGAGAAATTAGGTGTCCGTCTGCTCCAACGTAGCACCCGTAGTGTCAGTCTGACGGCGGAAGGCACTCTGTTCCTTGAGCGCTGCAAACGTATCCTGGACGAGATTTCCACTGCGGAACATGAACTATTAAGCTCCATCTCTGCCCCTCAAGGCCGCCTGCGAGTGAGTTTGCCATCGCTCAGTAATCTGATGCTACCCGTATTATCTGCTTTTGCCGCTTGTTACCCACAGATAGAACTAGAACTGGATTTTAGTGATCGATTAGTTGATGTTATCGATGAAGGGTTCGACGCCGTTGTTCGCACTGGAGAACTCAACGATTCACGATTAATGAATAAACGTATAGGGTCTAGCCGTTTTGTCTACGTTGGCGCTCCAAGCTACTTTGCACAACACGGTAAACCATCACACCCCGGCGAACTATTACACCACGCCTGCTTGATGCATCGTTTTCCAACTACCGGCCTTTTAGAAAAATGGCCTCTGTGCTTAGGAAAATCTGAAATAGACATACATCTTCAAGCAAAAATAACCAGCAATCATGTCGAAACACTGCTACACATGGCGATCCAAGGTCACGGCATCGCCTGTTTGCCTGATTTTACCGTTAAACAAGCCTTGGCTAACGGTGCATTGTTAACCATCCTGGATAAATGGGCGGGTACTTCAAGCACCTTCCGTGTTCTCTGGCCATCTAACCGTTGGGTATTACCTAAAGTCAGAGCTTTTGTCGATTTCATGGCAGATAATTTATTCCCAAAAGAGAAATAAAGTATCTATCAACAAATTATAGAGGTGTTTATGTATGAAAACGGCCATAATAACTGTATTTACAATAACTATATTTATAATAACCATACTCATAATAACCATATTCATAATAACTACGTAATGAATTGATGTTTTTGATTTTATCCTGTAATCCTGATAACTCGTTTACCCATAACTTAGCCTTCTTAGTAATGACAAATTTATACACAAAAAAACTGCACCTCAACTGCTGGATTAAATGTCCAACTTGTGAGGTACAGTTCATTATCTTAATTAATCCTGAGAAATTTTCGCCCAGGTATCACGCAGACCAACGGTACGGTTGAATACCAAATTTTCTGCGCTGGAATGGCAGCTATCAGCACAGAAATAGCCTTCACGCTCAAACTGATAAGTTTGTTCTGACTTAGCATCAGCTAAATTCGGCTCGACAAAGCCCTGACGGATCACTAGTGATTCTGGGTTAATTGTCGCCAGGAAATCATCTTCCGCACCTGGGTTTGGTACGCTGAACAGACGATCATACAGACGGAATTCCGCGGGAACCGCATGAGCCGCGCTAACCCAATGAATAACACCTTTCACTTTCCGGCCATCCGCTGGATCTTTATTCAACGTTTGATCATCATAGCTGCAATAGATTGTCGTGATATTATCGTCAGCATCTTTCTCAACGCGCTCCGCTTTAATGATATAAGCGTTACGCAGACGAACTTCTTTACCCAATACCAGACGCTTATATTGACGATTCGCTTCTTCACGGAAATCTGCCCGATCAATATAGATCTCACGGCTAAATGGCACTTCACGGCTGCCCATCTCCGGTTTGTTCGGATGATTAGGCATACTCAAAATCTGCTCTCCTTCTGACATATTTTCGATCACTAATCTAACCGGATCGAGAACAGCCATTGCTCGAGGAGCATTTTCGTTCAGATCATCGCGGATACAAGATTCCAATGCTGCCATTTCCACATTGTTGTCCTGCTTGGTGACACCAATACGACGACAAAATTCACGAATAGATGCGGCAGTATAACCACGACGACGCAAGCCTGAGATGGTCGGCATACGTGGATCATCCCAACCTTCAACAATCTTATCTGTCACCAGCAGATTCAACTTACGCTTAGACATAACCGTGTATTCAAGATTTAAACGCGAGAATTCATACTGCCGAGGGTGACAATCAATGGTGATATTTTCCAGCACCCAGTCGTACAGGCGGCGGTTATCCTGAAACTCCAGCGTACACAGCGAATGTGTAATCCCTTCAAGCGCATCAGAAATACAGTGAGTAAAATCGTACATTGGGTAGATGCACCATTTGTCACCACATTGATGATGTTCTGCAAATTTAATCCGGTACAAAACTGGATCACGCATCACAATGAAAGGTGATGCCATATCAATTTTGGCGCGCAGACAAGCTTTACCTTCGTCAAATTCACCAGCACGCATTTTTTCGAACAACACCAAATTTTCTTCAATACTGCGGTCACGGTATGGGCTGTTTTTACCTGGCTCTTTCAATGTGCCACGATATTCACGGATCTCTTCCGGACTCAATTGATCAACATAAGCCAGACCTTTGTTGATCAATTCAATAGCATATTGATACAGCGTATCGAAATAATTAGAAGAGTAGCGAATATCGCCACTCCACTCAAAACCTAACCACTGAACGTCATTTTTAATAGAATCGACGTATTCAACATCTTCCTTAACTGGGTTGGTATCATCAAAACGCAGATTACACTGGCCCTGATAGTCTTTTGCAACACCAAAGTTCAGACAGATAGATTTCGCATGACCAATATGCAGATAACCATTGGGTTCAGGCGGGAAACGAGTATGTACCAATGTATGTTTACCAGTTGCCAAATCTTCGTCAATTATCTGACGAATAAAGTTTGTCGGGCGGGCGTCTGCCTCACTCATTTTTTATACCTCAATAATGCAAAAACGCGTCACATAACCGCCTATAATCCAACAAGCAGTGCTGAGAAACAACCGTTTGTTCATGTAAAATGGCGATTCAGTACAAAGTTGAAGCGAAAAAACGACTCTCTGTAGAATAAGGAACTGTTTTTATAATTTTTTACTGAAAAATAAGCATGATAGTTAGCAATCTAAACTCATTTATCCATGTTCCTATAATCTTATATATAACAAACAGTTACGAATAGAACTTTCTTTATGTTGAAAAAACACTCAACAGTAGCACATATCAACAATACAGCACGCTTTATGATAATTATCCGTGAAAACGAAAAAGAGTTGAGTAATTTACGATATGAAATAATTAGTGAGACTGTTTTCAATATTTAATTCAACTATACCTGTTATCTTTCAAGTTGCCTCTTTGTTGGCTGCACTCACTCACCCCGGTCACATAGTTATCTATACTTTCAGGGATTCTCTCCCTTGCCGTCGCGATACATCTTGAAATCCATAAGGTATATAAAAAATATTTCTAAATAACAACCATCCAATTTTAAAGAATAAATAATCGATACTATAATCTATTATAAGTAACCATTTGATAAAATGAAAATTAAATCTATATTTTAAATTTCCAAATTACCTATTAATTGATACTTTTACTCTGTAAATATAAAAAATAATTATACATATCAAATTTATGATTGAAACACTATTAATGATGTTCTAATGAGTATCTATTTAAAAATAAATTTATAATTAGAACAATAAAATAAACTAAAGAATAATAAAGGGTTACGTTACATACACGCATTTTAATGTTCAAACCATCGTAAATAAACAATAAAATACTTTGCAATTTATTATTATGGTAATAATATTATCAAGTATCTTATCTGTAATAAAACTATCCAGGTATAATATGATACACTTAATCAATTCTAATCATTCTAAATATTAAACCAAAAAATTAACACATAAAAATAACACTCAATAATTTCACCTACTTAAGAAAATATCCCAAGGGAAATAAAAATGATAAATATAATATCCAGCAAGAAAATAGCGCCAGCAGTAATAGTCATTAATGGCAACTACATATCAAATGATTATCGTTCTGGTTTTAAAGTTGGAGCAACATCATTTGCACTAAAAGTCGCTGATTATTTTATAAAAAGAAACTTACTTTCTGGCTTTATACTCTACAAAAGAGATGAATCATTAATTTCACCTAAAATAACCGAAGGTATAATTAGAGGTATAAAATGTATAAATATATTTTTTAATTTCTCTATGAAAATTCCAGACATAAGAAATATGCTAGAAAAATGTATTTCAATATTATCGATAAAAAATGCTCAGATAGTTCCTGCAATAGTTTATTATCAAACAGATACATTATTATCCTATCACCCTCCCCATATACCTTGTTGTATAACACATCATGGCCCTTTCGTAGAAGACTTTCAGCAACACTATTCTTTGGAAAAGACATATGATGCTTTTGAAAATAAAAATAAAGCTCAACACCTTAATATTCAACAAATGAAAGGGATTGAAATATTAATTGATAAAAAATATTTTGTTTTCCAACACTCAAAATTACAAGGTAATTTCTTACTCAAAAAAGGCATAAAACCAGACAATATCAAAAACATTAGCCCACCTATTTTCCTTGAAGAAAATACTAAATTGAATATAGAAAATAAACATATTAATGATTTTATCAAAACTAATAAAAACGAATTGTTGTTATTTACTGCGGTAGCCAGATTAGATTATTTTAAAAACATAGAATTATTAATCAATTCAGCCATTGTTTTACTGGATAAAAATATTCCCGTTAAAGTCTTCATTGCAGGTGATGAAGAGAACAATAATACCAGAAGGAATAACCTGATATCTATGGTCCCCTCCAGATATCGGTCACAGTTTTTTATATCGCATAAATTATCCCAAATGGAGTTACTCAGCGTTTTCAATAAAATAAAAAATAAATCTATTTTTGTCTGTACATCACGCTATGAAACCCTTGGCATTACACCATTAGAGGCTGCATTAAATGGCGTATGCACAATCTTACCCAATTTAAATTTAATTGAAGCAGCTTCTTATTTTTCTTCAGAGTATAAATTTACATATAATATAGATTCTCTTACTGAGAAGATAATATCAATATACGAAAAAAATCTATTTACCACTAGCCAGCAGTTACAACACATAAGCTCTTTAATTTCAATGGTATGCTTCGAAGATAGTATGGAAAAAGCATGGGAAGAAATCTCAATAAGTTATATGTCAAACCAAAACTCCATCTCTGAGTGTCTATCATAACACTTAAACTATTCACTAAATCAATGGGTACATGCAAGTGCCCATTCACAGAACTTTATCAACACTTTCCTGTGATTTTCTGATCCAATTATATACTTTTCATAATCAAGTTTTATGTCACTCAATCTATTTCGATAGCTAAAAGCCATAAAATCAAATAAATCATTATGTTAATTCAATTGAAAATTTGAATCCGTTTATTGCAGATGACTTAATTTATGCAATTTTAAACAATATCGCTACAGTGATCACAATTACTCATTTATGTGTAGCTTTTTATTATTTTTCAACTAAAAATAAGTTGTATTGCTGTTGTTCATAGCGAGCTATTTTTTCAATAAAACGTCCTACAACTAAGGTAAGCATTATGGGTATATTCAATTATTTGCAGCGATTGGGAAAAGCATTAATGCTTCCCATTGCCACGCTTCCTGTAGCTGCGCTTTTGCTACGTTTCGGCCAACCCGATGTACTTAATATCCCTTTCATCGCCAGCGCTGGCGGTGGTATTTTTGAAAACCTCCCTCTGCTATTTGCATTAGGTATCGCAGTAGGCTTAGCAAAAGATAATGCTGGCGCTGCCGCACTGGCAGGTGTAGTTGGCTTTTTAGTACTCACTAAAGCCACCTCAGTCATAGACTCGACTATCAATATGTCTTTTTTCGCCGGTATCATTGCAGGTATTGTTGCCGGTCACTGTTATAACCGCTTCTCAGAGACACGCTTGCCAGAGTTCCTTGCTTTCTTCGCTGGCAAGCGATTAGTCCCCATCATGACAGGCATTATTTGTCTATTCATTGCATGGATATGTGGTTATGTATGGCCATATGTCCAGCACGGTATTGATTCTTTCAGCCTTTTAGTATCAAAGAGCGGCATGGTCGGATGGTTTACTTATGGTGTACTTAACCGCTCTCTCATTCCATTTGGTTTGCACTATATCCTGCATTCTGTTTTCTGGTTTAGTCTGGGTGACTGTCTGAAAATTACTTATGACTTAGCCAGTTCCGTACATAATATCTGCCTGGCCCCAGATGTTGTCCGTTCTCTGACCATCGGCGCTGCGGTTCCCGGTATCGATGGCTCAACGATTACCCAAATAGCCACCGATATGAGCCGCGGCGACTTAAACCGTTTCTTTGCCGGCGATCCCCATGCCGGAGTTTACATGGCCTGGGCTTATCCCATCTTTATGGGCGGTTTGCCCGGCGCTGCACTGGCAATGTATTTTGCCGCGCCAAAGGAACGTCGTCCTCAGATTGGCGGGATGCTGTTATCCGTTGCTTTGACAGCATTCTTAACCGGTATAACTGAACCAATAGAATTCTCGTTCTTATTCCTGGCTCCAGCTTTATATGTTCTACATGCAATATTGGCTGGCGTTAGCATGGTCATCGTTAATTTATTGGGTATTCTGCATGGCTTTGGATTCTCTGCCGGATTAATTGACCTTGTACTGAACTGGGGTCTGGCAACTAAACCGTGGTTATTAATCCCGTTAATCGCCTTGTTCTTTGTACTGTACTTTGTTTGCTTCACCCTCATGATTCGTATTTTCAACTTCCGTACACCAGGCCGCGAAATTGAAGAAACAACTCAAGCGGCTTCCGCCGCCCAAGACAGCGAAACCATCCAACATTACATTACCGCTCTTGGCGGCGCACAAAATATTCATACGGTAGACGCCTGTATTACCCGTCTTCGCTTAACCGTTGAAGACAACACACAATTGGATGAACAGCGGTTAAAACAGTTAGGCGCAAAAGGCGTCCTGAAAATAGGTAAACAGAGTGTTCAAGTTGTATTGGGTCCCCAAGCAGAAAGCATTGCCGAGCAGATACGTACTCAGCTACCTCCAGATAGGTTAAACAAAAGGTCGCCAAACAAAAGGTTGTAGTTAAAAATACCTCGAACTTAAAAGGGAACCCATCTCTCGTTCCCTTTTATTTTTCTTGCAAAAATAAGATGGCTTAATAAGTGATGAAATCCGTAAAAATCATTACTTTTACCATTAATTTTCTGGCTATTTTTTGTATCTTATTTTAAGATAAAAAATATCTTTGAGGTACAGCATATCTCTTGCTTATACAAATGATTTACGTATTCGCACGATAAGAAGATTAGTTAATCAGCTAATTTATCCAACCGCTATAATTTCTTGTTTTAAGAGGCAATTATGAGGCTGATCCCCCTAACGAATGCAAGTGACGTTGGTAAATGGTCCGCACACTATATCGTTAGCAAAATCAATGCATTTAACCCCACCGCCGAGCACCCTTTTATTTTAGGATTGCCAACCGGCAGTACACCACTGGCAACTTATAAAGAATTAATTACTCTGCATAAAGCAGGGAAAGTCAGTTTTAAACACGTCGTGACATTCAATATGGACGAATATGTCGGTATCGACGAAAATCATCCACAAAGCTACCATAGATTTATGTACCAAAATTTCTTTGATCATATTGATACCCCAAAAGAAAACATCAATCTACTCAATGGTAATGCCTTTGATGTCGAAGCGGAATGTCAACGTTATGAAGACAAAATTAAATCTTACGGCCAAATTCATCTATTTATGGGGGGGGTCGGTAACGACGGTCATATTGCTTTCAATGAACCCGCGTCATCTTTGACTTCCCGTACACGCATTAAAACACTTACCGTAGAAACCCGTACGGCAAATTCCCGTTTCTTCGATAATGACATTAATCAGGTGCCTAAATATGCTCTGACCGTAGGTGTAGGTACGTTAATGGATGCAGAAGAAATTATGATCCTTGCAACAGGTCTCAATAAGGCTCAAGCCATTCAGGCGGCAATTGAAGGCAATGTTAACCATATGTGGACCATAAGCTGCCTGCAAATGCATCCTAAATCCATCATTGTCTGTGACGAACCGGCAACAATGGAATTGAAGGTAAAAACAGTCAAATACTTCTACCAACTGGAAGCAGATATTATCGGCGAATTCGCCAGTAAAAAATAAGAATCTATGCAGCCTGATGCCTCTCGCAGGCTGATTACCGTCATTACCTTCAATCATCATCTCCCGATTCCATAGGAGGCTAGGATGTATGCTTTAACCAACTGCATTATCTACACCGGTCACAACAGACTAGATGAGCATGCCGTTATCATTGCAGACGGCTTAATTAAACAAATTTGCCCAACCCAAGAGTTACCTGAACATATTGAAAAACGTGATCTGAATGGTGCAATTCTTTCCCCCGGTTTTATTGATCTGCAAGTGAATGGCTGTGGTGGCGTTCAGTTCAGCGATCGGTTGGAAAACATTTCGGAAAAAACGCTGGATATCATGCAAAGAACTAATGAACGTTCTGGCTGCACCAGCTACTTACCCACTCTGATTACCAGCACAGACGAATTAATGATGGCCTCTGTTGAAGTCATGCGCACTTATCTTAAGCATAATCAGCATCAGGCTTTAGGCCTGCATCTGGAAGGACCTTATCTCAATCCAGTAAAGAAAGGCACTCATAATCCAGAACTTATCCGTAAACCTACATCTGAAATGATAAATTTTCTGTGCGATAACGCTGATGTCATCACTAAGTTGACCCTCGCACCAGAAATGGTTGAACAAAAATATATTCAGCAGTTGGTAGAGGCCGGTATTGTCGTTTCCGCCGGTCATTCAAATGCCAGTTATGAAGAAGCCCGGCAGGGATTCCAAAACGGGATTACTATCTCAACCCATCTTTATAATGCCATGCCAGCTATTTCGGGCCGTCAACCCGGCTTGATTGGCGCTATCTTTGATACACCTGAAATCTATGCTGGCATCATCGCTGACGGTTTACACGTTTCATGGCCAAATATTCGTAATACTAAGCGTTTGAAGAATGATAAATTAATTTTAGTAACCGATGCAGTGGCTCCAGCAGGACTCGATCCTACCACCTGTGAAATGGAACATTTCACCTTCGCAGGTAAGACCATATACTATCGCAACGGGTTATGTGTTGATCAAAACGGCGTCCTAAGTGGCTCCTCTCTCACTATGATCGATGCCGTTAAAAATAGCGTTGAACATGTTGGTATTGCACTAGATGAAACACTGAGGATGGCAACTCTCTACCCTGCCCGCGCAATTGGTGTTGATAAATATCTTGGCGCCATTGAAGCCGGGAAAATCGCTAACTTTAGTGTTTTCAGTCACGATTTTAAAATCCGCAAAACTATCGTTAACGGAAAAGAAACTGAACTTTAACGGACGAAATAGCTGATGAGTTATAACAACACACAAAAACAAATTGGTAATATTGACCTTGTAAAGCAACTTAACGGGGCCGTGGTATATCGGTTGATTGATCAGCAAGGGCCAATCTCTCGCATTCAAATTGCTGAGCAAAGTCAACTTGCGCCAGCCAGTGTGACTAAAATCACTCGTCAGTTACTCGAACGGGGCTTGATTAAAGAAGTCGATCAACAAGCGTCTACCGGAGGCCGCCGCGCCATTTCCATCGTTACAGAAAATCGTCACTTCCATACTATCGGTGTTCGTCTTGGCCGCCATGATGCTACTCTGGCTCTTTATGATATGAGTGGCAAAGCCTTGGTTGAAGAACATTATCCACTGCCTGAAGCGACTCAGCAAAAAGTTGAAAACCAACTCATCAACGCAATAGAAAATTTTATTCAACAAAATCAACCAAGGATCCGCGAACTCATCGCCATTTCAGTTATTCTGCCGGGATTAGTTGACCCAGATACTGGCATCGTCCGTTATATGCCTCATATTAAAGTGACTCACTGGACTCTGGTCGATAATTTGAAAAAGCATTTCAATATTACCTGTTTTGTTGGTCATGATATTCGCAGTTTGGCATTGGCTGAACACTATTTCGGCGCCACCCGTGATTGCGAAGACTCAATATTAGTACGTATCCATCGAGGTACTGGCGCCGGGGTGATTATCAATAACCAGATACTTCTCAATAATAGAGGAAATTTAGGTGAAATTGGTCATATCCAAATCGATCCACTCGGTGAACGCTGTCACTGCGGCAATTTTGGCTGTCTGGAAACTATCGCCGCTAACTCAGCAATAGAAGCGCGAGTTCAACATCAATTAAAGCAAGGTTTTCCAAGCCAGCTAACATTGAATAATTGCAATATCAGAGCTATCTGCCAAGCCGCTAATCAAAATGATCCATTAGCATCTGAAGTGATAAAAAGTGTCGGCCATTACCTCGGTAAAGCCATCGCTATCGCGATTAATTTATTTAATCCACAGAAGGTTGTTCTGGCGGGAGAAATTACTGAAGCTCAGAAAGTGCTTTTACCCGCTATTCAAAGTTGTATCAACTCTCAGGTCTTGAAAGAATTTCGTCAAGATCTGCCGATCGTTGTTTCTGAATTAGTTCACTGTTCTGCTATTGGCGCCTTCGCTCTGACTAAACGTGCTATGCTTAATGGTGTTCTGTTACAACACTTACTCGAAGGGTAACACCATTTTTTGTTGGTTTTGTCAGCAAAATGCTTATATGCCAAACAAACAAGCGACTTTAAGCAGATTTCGAGAAAAAAGCAGTTGACGCATTTAGCTGATATACGCATAATGCGCCCCGCAACGCCGATGAAGGTAATGCAAAAAAGATGGCTACGTAGCTCAGCTGGTTAGAGCACAGCACTCATAATGCTGGGGTCACAGGTTCGATTCCCGTCGTAGCCACCATCTTTGCGGGAGTGGCGAAATTGGTAGACGCACCAGATTTAGGTTCTGGCGCCGCAAGGTGTGCGAGTTCAAGTCTCGCCTCCCGCACCATTCATTCATCGAGTTGTCGTTATTCAGATGGGGTATCGCCAAGCGGTAAGGCACCAGGTTTTGATCCTGGCATTCCCAGGTTCGAATCCTGGTACCCCAGCCATAATCCTGATAACACAATTCTGACAACATGTTGTACAGTGACTACTTTCAGTTGGGGTATCGCCAAGCGGTAAGGCACCAGGTTTTGATCCTGGCATCCCCAGGTTCGAATCCTGGTACCCCAGCCATTAACTGAATGTTGTCCACTCAATGTTTTGTCGTGAATTTCTCGCATCAAAAAAGGCTACGTAGCTCAGCTGGTTAGAGCACAGCACTCATAATGCTGGGGTCACAGGTTCGATTCCCGTCGTAGCCACCATTCATTGGGGTATCGCCAAGCGGTAAGGCACTGGATTCTGATTCCAGCATTCCCAGGTTCGAATCCTGGTACCCCAGCCATATTTGTCAATGTGTTACTTTTCTCTCCTGTCAATTAACTGCATATTAAAAAAAGCAAATTATCCACGCCATAAATAGATTTACGACGTGCTTGTGATATTCACTATCAATTTATACGTTACAATCCCAGTGCATACTTAAGCGCCGCTTTTTTCATTACACCAGCCCGTTGAGCTGCCATCAGCGCCAGATTACGAGCGACTTTCAACCCAGGCAACTCATTACTGAACACGGTATAAAATAGATCCATTCCAGCTTGCATCATCAGATTATCCGGCATTCTGCGACGTTGATAACGCTTCAACACTTCCAATGAATCCCACTGCTCTGTTAATTCCCTCGCCCTTATCAAAACATTAAGCAAAGTATTCACATCCCGATAACCAAGATTTACTCCCTGTCCAGCCAGTGGATTAATGGTATGAGCTGCATCACCTAATAACACTAATCCTTCACGCACATAACTGTTAGCATGATGACGAACCAAAGGAAATGAACCGGCGGCAATAGGAGTCACTTTACCTAACCGAACGGGAAATGCCTGGAAAATCTCCTGCTCAAGTTGAGCCATTGACATTGCCTGTAATTGTCGTATGCGTGCCGGTTTGTCGTACCACACCAGCGAAGCCCATTGATCAAACAGTGGAAGAAACGCTCTTGGGCCAGAAGGAAAAAACTGCTGCCAGGTAATATCCTGCTGTGGCTGTTCTGTTTTTACCGTTATCAACATACAAGACTGTCTGTATTGCCAACCACGACTGCCAATTCCCGCCATTTGCCGAACCTGAGAACGAGCGCCATCAGCCCCGACAATCAAGCGGGTTGTTATTTCCGTTCCGTCAGCCAGAGTCACTAACCAACCCATTTTCTGCCGCTGCATTGATTGCAATGCTGCCGGGCATAGCAAAGTCAAATTGGGATATTTTTCAAACTGCCGCCACAGAGCCAATTGCAAAATACGGTTTTCAACCATATAGCCCAATTCAGGCAGCCCTAGACTTTGTGCATCAAACACCAAATTAGAATCATTCTGTTCCCAAGTCTCTAATGTTCGATACGGCGCACTGCGCATCTGTAATACCGCATCCCATGCGCCAAGCTGTTTGAACAAATCTACAGAAGCACAACTGATCGCCGACACACGTATATCAGGCTGACTCTGTGCATCATAAGATTGTGGTGGTTGATGATCCAATAAAGCAACCGTCCAACCTTCCTGTGCCAGCCCCAATGCTGTTGCAGCGCCGATCATGCCTGCGCCAACCACCACTACATCAAAAATCTGTTGTGAATTATTCATCTCAGTCATGCTATTAACCCATTGATTAGTACAGTGTACCGAATTTTTAATTCTCCGGTAGAGAATATCCTGTTTAACAGTCTGGTCACTGCTCCTGCAAATGACTACAATATCCGACAACTTTATGCCTAATACACAATTGCTTTTGCCGTGTAATAACACCTTTCAGCGCGGTAGAAAGCTCGGATGCACAAGAAAATGTCGACGATAAAAAAACTGTATATTAAAACTTGGGGCTGTCAGATGAATGAATATGATTCATCTAAAATGGCCGACCTGCTGGAAAGTACTCACGGTTATCAGTTAACCGATGTCGCCGAAGAAGCAGACATTTTGCTATTGAATACCTGTTCAATCCGCGAAAAAGCACAGGAAAAGGTTTTCCATCAATTAGGCCGCTGGAAAAACCTAAAAGATACTAATCCAGATATCATCATTGGAGTCGGTGGCTGCGTAGCCTCTCAGGAAGGGGATTTCATCCGTCAACGCGCTCAATGTGTAGATATTATTTTCGGGCCGCAAACATTGCACCGCTTACCTGAGATGATCAACCAGGTGAAAGGCACCCGCAGCCCGGTTGTTGATATCAGCTTCCCGGAAATCGAGAAATTTGACCGTCTACCCGAGCCGCGTGCTGAAGGTCCATCTGCATTCGTTTCCATTATGGAAGGCTGCAACAAATACTGTACTTTCTGTGTCGTACCTTATACCCGCGGAGAAGAAGTTAGCCGCCCATGTGATGATGTTCTATTTGAAATCGCGCAACTGGCCGCGCAAGGTGTACGTGAAGTTAATCTTCTCGGTCAGAACGTGAACGCTTATCGGGGCGCCACTTACGATGGCGATATCTGCTCTTTCGCTGAGTTAATTCGTTTAGTCGCCGCTATAGATGGTATTGACCGTATTCGCTTTACGACTAGCCACCCAATTGAGTTTACAGACGATATTATTGCTGTTTACGAAGATACGCCGGAATTGGTTAGCTTCCTACACCTACCGGTGCAAAGCGGCTCGGACCGTATTCTAACCTTGATGAAACGTGCACATACAGCTCTTGAATATAAAAGCATCATCCGCAAGCTGCGTAAAGCACGTCCCGAAATCTTGATAAGCTCTGACTTCATTATCGGATTCCCAGGTGAAACCCAAGATGACTTCGAGAAAACCATGAAACTGATCGCTGATGTCAATTTCGATATGAGCTACAGCTTCATCTATTCTGCTCGTCCGGGAACACCAGCAGCCGATCTACCTGATGATGTCAGCGAAGAAGAGAAGAAACAGCGTCTTTACCTGTTACAACAACGTATCAACCAACAAGCAATGAGCTATAGCCGTGCTATGTTGGGCAGTGTACAACGTATTCTGGTTGAAGGAACTTCCCGTAAGAATGTGATGGAACTTTCTGGCCGTACCGAAAACAATCGGGTTGTCAACTTTGAAGGCCAGCCTGATATGATTGGCAAATTCGTTGATGTTGAAATTGTTGATGTCTACGCCAACTCACTACGCGGTAAAGTTATCCGTACCGAAGATCAAATGGATCTTCGTACACACGAATCACCTGAGTCCGTTATAGCCCGTACCCGTAAAGAAGATGAAATCGGAGTCGGCACTTATCAGCCCTAAATATAGAGATAATCAGTGATTCAACAAATTCATTCACAAATAGCAACTCAGGAAATTTTCCTCGAACCCGCCGATAATCAGCGCCTAATGAGCCTGTGTGGTCCGTTTGATGACAATTTGAAGCAGCTTGAACGCCGGTTAGGTATTGAAATTAGCCGTCGTGATAACCGTTTTAAACTGATGGGCAAACCGCTGTGCGTTAGCGCAGCCACTAATATCCTACGGCATTTATATGCAGAAACCTCTCCTATCCGTGGTGTGATCCCTGATATCAAACCAGAACAGATTCATCTGGCAATTACCGAAAGTCGGGTTCTGGAGCAAACCGCCGAGAGCATACCCGAATACGGTAAAGCCGTTAACATTCGCACCAAACGTGGCATGGTGAAACCACGCACCCCCAATCAGGCACAATATATTGCTAATATTCTTAGCCATGATATTACGTTTGGGATTGGTCCTGCCGGCACGGGAAAAACTTACCTTGCCGTTGCTGCTGCGGTTGATGCACTGGAACGGCAGGAAATCCGCCGTATCCTGTTAACCCGTCCAGCGGTAGAAGCGGGCGAAAAATTGGGTTTTCTACCTGGCGACCTGAGCCAAAAAGTTGATCCGTACCTGCGCCCACTCTACGATGCCTTGTTTGAAATGCTAGGTTTTGAAAAAGTTGAGAAGCTGATCGAGCGTAACGTTATTGAAGTTGCCCCATTAGCTTATATGCGTGGACGAACCTTAAACGACGCTTTTATTATTCTGGATGAGAGCCAGAACACGACCATCGAACAGATGAAAATGTTCCTGACCCGTATCGGCTTCAACTCCAAAGCGGTTGTTACCGGTGACGTTACGCAGATCGACCTGCCTCGTGGGCAGAAATCCGGCCTACGCCATGCCATTGAAGTTCTATCAGGCGTCGGCGAGCTGAGTTTCAACTTTTTCCACAGTGATGATGTTGTCCGTCACCCGGTTGTTGCCAAAGTTGTCATTGCCTACGAAGAGTGGGAAGCAACTGAGCAAAAACGCAAACAGGCACTCAGTGAGCAACGCAAGCAGGAAGCACAATGAGTTCAGTAATACTTGATTTACAAATTGCTTGTGAACATTCACAAAGTCTTCCTGAAGAAACCCTGTTCCAGCGCTGGCTGGATGGGGTTTTACCTCAATTTCAATCTGAAAGTGAAGTCACTATCCGCATTGTTGATGAGGCAGAAAGCCACGATCTAAATCTGACCTACCGTGGTAAAGATAAACCAACAAATGTGTTATCTTTCCCATTTGAAGCACCACCAGAGGTTAATTTACCCCTGCTTGGCGATCTCATTATCTGTCGTCAGGTTGTTGAAAAAGAAGCGGAGGAGCAACAAAAAACCGTAGAAGAACATTGGGCGCATATGGTTATACACGGCTGTCTACATTTGCTGGGTTATGACCATATCGAAGATGATGAAGCTGAAGAAATGGAATCTTTGGAAACAGAAATTATGCAAGAGTTAGGTTATGCTGACCCCTACCTTGCAGAAAAAGAGTAACCATTCGTACCATTTTTATGCTAAAAAATACCAACAATAACTTAATTTAGTGGGAAATTTTCATTAAAACGCCATGAGCGACGACCATCCTTCAAGTAACGACAACCCTGGCCCTAAGAAAGGGTTTTTCACTCTTCTTCTTAACCAGCTTTTTCACGGTGAGCCAAAAAGCCGTGACGAGCTGGTGGAATTGATCCGTGACTCTGAACAAAACGATCTGATTGACCCTGATACCCGCGATATGCTCGAAGGGGTAATGGATATTTCCGATCAGCGTGTCCGGGATATCATGATCCCCCGTTCCCAAATCGTTACCTTAAAACGTAATCAAACTCTGGACGAATGTCTGGATGTAATTATCGATTCGGCTCACTCTCGTTTCCCTGTGATCAGTGAAGACAAAGATCATATTGAAGGGATGTTAATGGCAAAAGACCTATTGCCATTTATGCGTACCGATGCCCCACCATTCAGCATAGATAAAGTTCTGCGTCAGGCTGTCGTTGTACCTGAAAGTAAACGGGTTGACCGCATGCTGAAAGAATTCCGTTCTCAACGTTATCACATGGCAATTGTCATTGATGAGTTTGGTGGGGTATCGGGCCTAGTCACTATCGAAGATATTCTTGAACTGATCGTCGGTGAAATTGAAGACGAATATGATGAAGAAGAAGATGTCGATATTCGTACCTTGAGCCGTCATACCTATATGGTACGAGCGCTAACTCAGATTGAAGACTTTAATGAAGCCTTTAGCACCCAATTCAGCGATGAAGAAGTGGATACTATTGGCGGTCTGGTTATGCAGGCATTTGGTCATTTGCCCGCCAGAGGGGAATCCGTTGATATCAATGGTTATCTCTTTAAAGTGGCTATGGCCGATAGCCGAAGAATTATTCAGGTTTATGTTACGATACCGGATGATGCGCCAATACCTAACCTCGAAGAAGAATAAAATCTGAATGAACAAAGCTTCATTATTAAATTGCCAGCGGCTGCGCGCCCTACTGGCACTATTTTTTGGAGCCAGTGGAACACTGGCTTTTTCGCCTTTTGACTTCTGGCCTGCCGCTATTATCTCCCTGTTTGGACTACAACTTCTGACTTTGAACAGAACACCCCGACAAGCGGCATTTATTGCTTTTTGTTGGGGATTCGGTCTGTTTGGCAGTGGTACAAACTGGGTGTATGTCAGCATTGCCAATTTCGGCGGCATGCCAACTGCGGTCAATATTCTGCTGGTCATATTGCTTGCCGCCTATCTCTCGTTCTATCCTGCTTTATTCGCTGGCTTACTCAATCGTTTCTTCGCAAAAACGAACGGGGTGAGGCTGGCTGTAGCAGCACCTGCATTATGGCAACTCACCGAATTCCTGCGCGGCTGGATTCTGACCGGTTTTCCTTGGCTACAATTCGGCTATAGCCAATTAGACGGTCCAATGAAAGCCGTTGCGCCAATTTTGGGTGTTGAGGCCATCACTTTCCTGTTAATGGCTCTTAGCGGGTTATTCGTTTTGGCTGTCATACATCGGAAAATAGTCGCGGGTATTATTGCTGTCGCCATTCTGCTATTACCGTGGTCAATACGCCATTATCAGTGGTACAACCTACTGCCTGAAAAAACAGTTGATGTCGCGCTAGTTCAGGGAAATATTCCACAATCCCTGAAATGGGACCCTAACATGCTTAGCAAAACTATGGACATCTACATGGGCAACAGCCTGCCATACATCGGCAAAATACCGATAATCATCTGGCCTGAGTCCGCCATTCCTTCATTGGAAAATTATCAACGCCACTTTCTAACAAAATTGGATGAGCTGTTACGTAATCAACATACCAGCCTTATTACCGGTATTGTCGATGAAAGAGCCGTTGGCGACAGTGATAAGATCTATAACAGTGTGATTGTCCTTGGCGATAAAAAACCTTATCAATATCCGGCAGCTATTCGCTACGATAAATATCATCTGGTACCATTTGGTGAATTTGTTCCGCTGGAATCTCTACTCCGTCCTCTGGCGCCATTCTTCAACTTACCTATGTCTTCATTCAGCCGTGGCAACTACATTCAACCACAGCTTTCTGTTGCAGGATATAACCTGACCACCGCTATTTGTTATGAAATTATACTGGGTGAACAGGTTCGTGCGAATTTCAAACCGGATACTGAATTCTTACTCACTGTTTCCAATGATGCTTGGTTTGGTGGTTCAATTGGCCCCTGGCAACATTTCCAAATGGCACGCATGCGTTCCCTCGAATTAGGACGCCCATTATTACGTAGTACCAATAACGGTATTACAGCCGTTATCAGCCCGGACGGAGAAGTGCAAGCAGCACTCCCTCAATTTACCCGTAATGTTTTGGCAGCTAAAGTGACCCCCGCAACCGGGATAACACCCTATGCTCGCTGGGGTAACTGGCCGGTATGGATAATTACCGTATTATTTGCCCTGTTTGCCTTAACATATAACCGCCGTAAATCTTGAACCAGATATCTATATAGTCAAAAGGGAGCGAAACGGCTCCCTTGCACTACGCAGAAACAGATTAACTTTTAATCCATTTTCCATCCCATTGATAGAAAAACAAAGGAGTAACAAGTTATGCAAGCAAAACGTCTGCAACCATCGGAAATTTCACCAGAGCTTTATAACGCTGTCGTAAAAGTCGATGAATTAACTTACCAATCCACCCTCGGTAAAGCACTCATCGAACTCGTCAAAGTCAGAGTTTCCCAAATCAATGGCTGTGCCTTTTGCCTTAATATGCATGCCAAAGCTGCCCGCAAAGCCGGAAATAGCGAACAAAAACTCTACCTCCTGAGTGCCTGGAAAGAAGCAACTATTTTTACATCACGGGAACGTGCGGCGTTAGGCTGGACAGAAGTTTTATCTCGAATTGCCGAAACTGGGGCAGAAGATGAATATTACACCCCGTTATTAGCAGAATTTGATGAAAAAGAGATTGTCGATTTAACACTGTTAATCGGGCTTATTAACCTATGGAATCGTCTGGCAATTGGTATGAAATATACTCTGCCAAATTCTACCACTGACCTAACCTAAGAAATTCAGCAAGGTTAATTACTAACGATAATTAACCTTGCTAATCCTCAATAACTGATATCACTCTTATGTTATGCAAATAACTTACTTAAACAACTTAATGGGTACTAAATTTTACCCTCCTTTATTATTTTGGCATGCTAATTGCTGCTATATCTATGAATGAAAAGGAAAATAGCTGTTTCACTAACCAAAAATGGGAAAACGCACTAAAAAAATGATAATCACGCACCTTTGTTGTGCAAGATAAACAACATTGTTCATTTATAGTGCGAGACAGCTCCCGAAATAGAAACAATTCATTTTCATTACCTAACCCTTTTGTACTATTTTTTAACACTATATATACATATAACAGCAAATGATCCTCGATTAAAAACAAATCACAGAGAGACTTTTGCAAACACAACATCGCAAACGATAGCCACATTAAAGGAGTTGTATATGCGTATGCGTAACCTAGTATTAACCATGATGTTACTTGGCATGGCGGGGGCTGTTCAGGCCGAAGAATTAACGGGAACACTGAAAAAGATTAAAGATGATGGCGTGATCATTGTGGGGCACCGTGAATCTTCCGTACCTTTTGCTTACTACGATAATCATCAAAAAGTCGTCGGCTACTCTCAGGATTACTCTAATCTGATTGTTGAAGCAGTGAAGAAGAAACTGGACATGCCAAATCTGCAAGTAAAATTGATACCCGTGACTTCTCAAAATCGTATCCCACTGTTGCAAAATGGGACTTATGATTTCGAATGCGGTTCCACTACCAACAACCTTGAACGCCAAAAACAAGTCACTTTCTCAAACTCTATCTTTATTGTTAATACACGTTTGCTGACTAAAAAAAGTTCCGGTATAAAAGATTTCCCTGATTTAGCAGGTAAAAATGTCGTTGTCTCAGCAGGTACCACTTCTGAAATATTGCTGAATAAACTCAACGATGAAAAAAACATGAAAATGCGCATCATCAGTGCAAAAGATCATGGTGACTCATTCCGTACTCTGGAATCTGGCCGTGCCATCGCCTTTATGGTGGACGATGCTCTGCTAGCAGGTGAACGCGCCAAAGCGAAAAAACCTGATCAGTGGGAAATTGTTGGCACGCCTCAGTCTAGAGAAGCCTATGGTTGTATCTCACGCAAAGACGATCTTCAATTCAAGAAACTGATCGATGAAACCATCGTTCAGGCGCAGACCTCTGGAGAGGCGGAGAAATCATTTGAGCACTGGTTCAAACACCCGATTCCGCCTAAGAATCTAAACCTGAACTTCTCTTTGTCTGATGAAATGAAAGCACTATTTAAATCGCCAAATGATAAGGCGCTTGACTAGAAATATAATTAAAAAAATGACTATTTGATTGGCATCACAGGGTGCGAGGTGGTCGTTCCCTACCTCGCTTTTTTTTCTCAGCCAATCAGTCGTTTTCAGGGGATCAAGCTACCCCCTCACAGGGAGTATTATTATGTCAATCGATTGGAATTGGGGCATCTTTTTGCAAGCTGCCCCCTTCGGCAATACAACTTATCTAGGCTGGTTGATAGCTGGATTTCAGGTGACGATTGCCTTGTCTATCTGCGCCTGGATTATCGCTTTTATTGTCGGCTCGCTGTTCGGCATTTTACGCACTGTTCCCAATAAAATATTATCCGGGATAGGTACCTGTTATGTTGAGCTCTTTCGTAACATACCGCTGATAGTTCAATTTTTTATCTGGTATCTGGTTGTACCTGAATTACTGCCAGAAAAAACCAGTCAGTGGTTTAAAACTGAACTGGACCCTAATATCCAATTTTTTCTCTCATCCACGGTCTGCTTAGGTCTTTTCACCGCTGCACGCGTGTGCGAGCAGGTTCGTGCCGCCATACAATCACTACCGCGCGGCCAGAAATCGGCAGGGCTGGCAATGGGGCTAACCTTGCCACAAACCTATCGCTATGTCCTATTACCCAATGCCTATCGAGTGATCATTCCACCCATGACGTCAGAAATGATGAATCTGGTAAAAAACTCCGCCATCGCCTCCACTATTGGCTTGGTAGATATGGCAGCACAGGCAGGTAAGCTACTTGATTACTCGGCACATGCTTATGAAACATTTACGGCCATTACACTGGCCTATATCGCAATCAATCTGGTGATTATGCTTGCCATGCACTTGCTTGAGAAAAAAGTACGTTTACCGGGTAATATTGGAGGTCAATAAATGTACGAGTTTGACTGGAGTTCGATTGTCCCCAGTATCCCATTTCTGCTACAAGGCTTAGTCATTACAGCAAAAATCACGATTATTGCTGTTGTTGTCGGTATTCTCTGGGGAACTGTACTGGCCGTTATGCGGCTCTCTTCGGTAAAAGTACTGAGCTGGTTTGCCACTTTATATGTCAATCTATTCCGTTCTGTGCCACTGGTTATGGTACTGTTATGGTTCTACCTGATTGTGCCTAGTCTGGTGCAGAATGTTCTGGGGATTTCTCCGAAAACAGATATTCGTTTAATTTCAGCTATGGTTGCATTCGCCTTTTTCGAAGCAGCTTACTATTCAGAAATTATCCGGGCGGGAATTCAGAGTATCTCCCGTGGGCAATCTTCGGCAGCACTGGCATTGGGTATGACGCCAATGCAAAGTATGAGACTGGTTATTCTGCCTCAAGCATTCCGTGCGATGACTCCGCTGTTACTGACACAGGGGATCGTACTGTTTCAAGACACCTCATTGGTGTATGTGCTCAGTCTGGCGGACTTTTTCCGTACTGCGGCAAATATCGGTGAGCGTGATGGCACTCAGGTCGAAATGATCCTATTTGCTGGTTTGGTTTATTTTATTATTAGTATTGCCGCATCTATGCTGGTTAACTATTTGAAGAAAAGGACTGTTTGATGATCTCCCTGAAAAATGTATCCAAGTGGTATGGCCAATTTCAGGTTCTCTCCGACTGCTCAACTGAAGTTAAAAAAGGTGAAGTCGTTGTAGTCTGTGGCCCATCTGGCTCAGGCAAATCCACCCTGATAAAAACGGTTAATGGTCTGGAATCCATCCAACAGGGTGAAATTCTGGTTAATGACATTAAAGTTAATGACAAAAACACCAATCTGGCGCAACTACGTTCAAAAGTCGGCATGGTGTTCCAGCATTTTGAACTGTTCCCCCATCTATCCATCATTGAGAATTTAACTCTAGCGCAGATTAAAGTGCTTAATCGTGATAAAAAAGCGGCAGAAGAAAAAGGATTAAAATTACTTGAACGCGTTGGGCTTGCCAGTCAAGCGAATAAATTCCCGTCTCAACTTTCCGGTGGTCAGCAACAACGTGTAGCAATCGCCCGAGCCCTTTGTATGGACCCAATTGCCATGCTATTTGATGAACCCACTTCCGCACTCGACCCTGAAATGATCAATGAAGTGCTTGATGTCATGGTTAAACTGGCAGACGAAGGGATGACCATGATGGTTGTTACTCACGAAATGGGCTTCGCCCGTAAAGTAGCCAACCGAGTTATCTTTATGGACGAAGGCAAAATTGTTGAAGATAGCAAGAAAGAAGATTTCTTTGCGAATCCAAAATCAGATCGCGCCAAAGAATTTCTAGCTAAAATTCTTCATTAGCCTCATTTCATCACCGGTGGTGACACCCGTCGCCACCGGATTTTCCCTCAGAACCACTGTTTCTTATATATCAAATCAGATATGCTATGCCGATCTCATATTTTACCAACTAAATGATTGCTACAAGCGTAGCTTTTTACTCACCATAGGATTATCGGTGCCATGCAAGAACAATACCGTCCAGAAGATATAGAGCCGCAAGTTCAGCTTCACTGGCAAGAGAAGCAAACTTTTAAAGTGACAGAAGATAACAGCAAAGAAAAATATTACTGCCTGTCCATGCTACCTTACCCTTCTGGTCGACTACACATGGGCCATGTACGCAACTACACTATCGGCGATGTTATCTCCCGCTATCAACGTATGCTTGGTAAAAACGTCCTGCAACCTATCGGTTGGGATGCGTTTGGTCTGCCTGCGGAAGGGGCTGCGGTCAAAAACAATACCGCGCCTGCTCCGTGGACCTATGCCAACATCGAATATATGAAAGGCCAATTGAAAACACTGGGCTTCGGTTACGATTGGGATCGTGAAGTCACAACCTGTACCCCAGAATATTACCGTTGGGAACAGTGGTTCTTCACCAAATTGTATGAAAAAGGCTTGGTTTATAAAAAAACCTCCGCAGTTAACTGGTGCCCTCACGATCTGACCGTTCTGGCTAATGAACAAGTGGTCGATGGCTGTTGTTGGCGTTGTGACACTAAAGTTGAACGTAAAGAAATTCCGCAATGGTTTATCAAGATCACTGATTATGCCGAAGAGTTGCTAAACGATCTGGATACTCTGGAAGAGTGGCCTGAACAGGTCAAAACCATGCAACGCAACTGGATTGGCCGTTCCGAGGGAGTAGAAATCACTTTTGATGTGGTTGATAGTCAGGAGAAGCTGACCGTTTATACTACTCGTCCTGATACGTTCCTCGGCGCCACTTATGTTGCGGTTGCCGCAGGCCATCCTCTGGCAAAACAAGCAGCAGAAAATAACCCTGAACTGGTTGCTTTCATTGATGAGTGCCGTAATACCAAAGTTGCAGAAGCAGATATGGCAACAATGGAAAAGAAAGGCATGGCAACCGGTATATTTGCTATTCATCCATTGACTCAAGAGAAAGTGGCAATCTGGGTTGCAAACTTCGTTCTGATGGAATACGGCACCGGTGCTGTCATGGCAGTTCCCGGCCACGATCAACGCGATTGGGAATTTGCGACAAAATATAACCTGCCAATGAAAGCCGTTATTCTGGACAGTGAAGGTAATGAACCAAATGTTCATGAAGCCCCGGTAACGGATAAGAATGTTCTGTTTAATTCCGGTGAATTTAGCGGCCTGAATCACGAAGCTGGTTTTAATGCCATTGCAGATAAACTGGTGGAAATGGGCGTAGGTAAACGTAAAGTCAATTATCGTCTGCGTGACTGGGGGGTTTCCCGTCAACGTTACTGGGGCGCCCCTATTCCAATGGCAACACTGGAAGATGGCACAGTTGTTCCTGTTCCAGCAGATCAACTGCCTGTTATTCTGCCGGAGGATGTCAAAATGGATGGCATCACCAGCCCAATTAAAGCTGATCCTGAGTGGGCGAAAACCACTATCAACGGCCAACCAGCACTGCGTGAAACAGATACCTTCGATACCTTTATGGAATCTTCCTGGTACTACGCTCGCTATACTTGTCCAGATTATGACAAAGGTCTGCTCGATCCAGCAGCGGCTAACTATTGGTTGCCAGTTGACCAATACATCGGTGGTATCGAACATGCCATCATGCATCTGATGTATTTCCGTTTCTTCCACAAACTGATGCGTGATGCGGGCCTGGTCAACTCCAATGAACCCGCTAAACGCCTGTTATGTCAGGGCATGGTTCTAGCCGATGCTTTTTATTACATCGGCAAAAATGGTGAAAAAATCTGGGTTTCCCCATCTGATACTATCGTTGAGCGCGATGATAAAGGCCGTATCGTTAAAGCGACGGATAAAGAAGGTCATGAGCTGGTTTATACCGGCATGAGCAAAATGTCTAAATCCAAAAATAACGGTATTGACCCACAATTGATGGTAGAAAAATATGGTGCTGATACCGTTCGCCTGTTCATGATGTTCGCTGCGCCGCCAGAACTGACGCTAGAATGGCAAGAATCCAGTGTTGAAGGGGCAAACCGCTTCCTGAAACGTGTGTGGCGCTTGGTTTATGAACACAGCAGCAAAGGTGCAACCCAACCACTGGACGTCGCAAACCTGACAGTAGAACAAAAAGATCTATTCCGTGATCTACATAAAACCATCGCTAAAGTCACAGATGATGTTGGTCGCCGCCAAGCATTCAATACTGCTATCGCTGCCGTAATGGAATTGATGAATAAACTGACCCGCGTACCACAAGAAACTGAGCAGGATCGTGCTCTGATGCAAGAAGCGCTGTTGGCGGTTGTCCGTATGCTGTCGCCAATAACTCCTCATGCTTGTTTTACTATGTGGCAAGCTCTGGGCGGTAAGGGTGACATTGATACGGCTGATTGGCCACAAGCTGATGAACAGGCAATGGTTGACGATACTAAGTTAGTCGTCATCCAAGTTAACGGTAAAGTGCGTGGTCGTGTTACTGTGCCAGCCGATGCGACTAAAGAATATGTTCATGATATGGCAGCAAAAGAGTATGGTGTGGCGAAATACCTTGAAGGCGTCACTGTTCGCAAAGTCATTTATGTACCAGGCAAACTGCTGAATCTGGTCGTCGGCTGATAAAGGAGGCAATGTGCGACATCGTATATTAACGTTGTTGCTGGGGTTAGCGGTGCTGGTCACCGCTGGCTGCGGTTTTCATCTGCGCGGCACCACTCAGGTGCCCCCGGAACTCAAAAAGCTGCAATTAACAAGCGGTGACCCATATGGGCCACTGGCCCGTTCTGTTCGTCAACAGCTTCGTCTGAATAACGTCACTATCCTTGAGGATGGTAGCGCTGATATTCCGATTTTGAAGTTAATCGGCTCTTCTGAAAATAAAGATACTGTCTCTGTTTTCCAAGATGGTAAAGCTGCTGAACGCCAATTGACACTGTATGTCGATGCGCAGGTCATTATGCCAGACGGTAGCGTATATCCGCTACGATCCAGGATTGATCGCTCTTTTTTCGACAACCCGTTAGAAGCCCTAGCGAAAGATGCTGAAAACGAGATTATCAATCAGGAAATGCGTGAACAAGCTGCTCGCCAGTTAGTTCGCCAGCTATTGACCGTTCATAGCGCAGAAAAGCAGAAAGCCAGAGAAAAACAGGCAGAACAGCAAGCTGCGCAAGCACAATGATCAAACTCTATCCCGAACAACTGATTTCGCAGCTCAATGAAGGGCTGCGAAACTGTTATCTGATATGGGGTAATGAACCCCTACTACTACAGGAAAGCCAGGATCATATCCGCAGGGCTGCTGAAAAGCACGCTTTCACTGAACATTTTACCTATACACTAGATAATCATACCGAATGGGATGAGATATTCAGTGTTTGTCAGTCATTAAGTCTGTTTGCTAGCCGCCAAACACTCACTTTGTTCCTGCCGGAAAACGGCCCTAACGCAGCAATGGCTGAACAATTGGTAAAACTGGCAGGGCTTCTTCACCCAGATATACTGCTAATACTGCGTGGTCTGAAATTGACCAAGGCTCAAGAGAACAGTAACTGGTTCAAAGAGTTAGGAAAAAACGGCGTTTATGTCAGTTGTCAGACACCCGAACAGAACCGTCTGCCGCAATGGGTTGCACAACGAGCCAAAGCCATGAAATTGACGCTGGAAGAACAGGCCAATCAACTACTGTGTTACTGTTATGAAGGAAATTTACTCGCGTTGGCTCAGGCACTTGAGCGACTCTCGCTGCTATACCCAGATGGTAAACTGACCTTACATCGTGTCGAAAATGCGGTGAATGATGCAGCTCACTTTACACCTTATCACTGGGTAGATTCGCTATTATCGGGTAAAGCAAAACGAGCCTGGCATATTCTGAAACAGTTAAAACAGGAAGATTGCGAAGCTGTTATTCTATTACGCACCGTACAGCGTGAACTGCTACTACTACTCACACTGAAACGTCAAAGTACCACAACCCCGATGAAAATACTGTTAGATCAACATCGAGTATGGCAAAACCGTCGCCCATTACTGACAAGCGCACTGCAACGTCTCACTCAACATGATTTGCAGCAAGCAATTCATTTACTTGTACAGATGGAACGCCAGATCAAACAGGATTACGGCCAGTCCATTTGGTCAGATTTAGAAACGCTTTCCATGCTGTTATGTGGAAAAACCTTACCTGAGAGCTTTCTTAATGCCTCATACCACTAACTCTACTTGCCTGAAACAACCCGTTATTCAAGCATTATTTGGTGGAACATTCGATCCCATCCATTACGGGCACTTGCAACCAGTTGAAACTCTGGCATATCAAACTGGCCTGAAACAGGTGATTTTACTACCAAATCACGTTCCCCCACACCGCCCACAGCCAGAAGCCACTGCACAACAGCGGCTTAAAATGGTACAACTGGCAGTACAGGACAACCCTCTGTTTACCGTCGATAAGCGTGAACTGGAGCGCACTACCCCCTCTTACACAATCGATACGCTAGAGTCATTCCGTCAAGAACTTGGTAATAAGCAACCACTGGCATTTATAATCGGCCAAGATGCTTTGTTATCACTGCACACTTGGCATCGTTGGCAAGAACTGCTGAGTCTCAGCCACTTGCTGGTTTGTGCTCGTCCCGGTTATCAAACCCAGTTTTCCACAACTGAAATGCAACAATGGCTTACAGAACATCGAGTCTGCGATCCAAACCAGCTTAGCAGTCAACCTAACGGTTATATCTATCTGGCAGATACACCTCTGCTGCCTATTTCAGCGACAGATATCCGTCAACGCCACCAGCAAGGGTTAAGTTGCGACGATTTACTCCCCCTTTCAGTACAAAAGTATATAGACTCACAGGGGTTATATCGCCAATAGCGAAATCTGCCTCGATTAGTCGCTTAGTTGGCTTACCCTTAAGTGACCTGACATGCTATTATTCCGCACTATTTAATCAATTGTGATAAAAAATAAGGATGAGCCTTTTGCAAGGTAAAGAACTCCAACAGTTTGTTATTGATAAGCTTGAAAATTCCAAAGCACAGGATATCGTTTCCCTGGATGTCCAAGGGAAATCCAGTATTACCGATTGCATGATTATCTGCACCGGGACCTCCAACCGCCACCTGATGTCTGTCGCAGATAATCTGGTTGATGACTGTCGTTCAAGCGGCCTGATCCCACTTGGCGTTGAAGGACAAGGCATATCTGACTGGATTGTCGTAGACCTCGGTGAAGTTATCGTACATGTCATGCAGGAAGAGAGTCGCCGCATGTATGAACTTGAAAAGCTCTGGAGCTGAGTTTGAAGCTGCAATTAATTGCTGTAGGTACAAAAATGCCGGACTGGATACAGGCCGGCTTTACAGATTATTTGCGCCGTTTCCCCAAAGACATGCCATTTGAGCTGGTAGAAATTCCGGCTGGCAAACGAGGCAAGAATGCGGACATTAAGCGCATTCTGGAAAAAGAAGGCGAACAGATGCTGGCCGCTATTGGCAAAGGCAACCGTATTGTTACCCTAGATATTCCGGGTTCCCGTTGGGAAACACCTCAACTGGCGCAACAGCTTGAACATTGGAAACGAGATGGTAGAGATGTCAGTTTATTAATAGGCGGGCCAGAAGGCCTTGCTCCAGCATGCAAAACTGCCGCAGAACAAAGCTGGTCACTGTCACCGCTGACTTTACCTCACCCTCTGGTTCGGGTTTTGGTTGCGGAAAGCCTGTACCGGGCATGGAGCATTACTACCAATCATCCCTATCATCGGGAATAATTTGGTTATTAACGGATAAAAGCGAATTCTGGCAATGGGATGAAAAATAAACGTACCCCTTTTCGTGATTATACGGCTGAATCAGCCCTATTTGCTCGCCGCGCATTGGTGGCGTTTATTATCATCCTGATACTGACTGGTATCCTAATTGCCAATCTTTACCATTTACAAATCACTCGCCACGAAGACTACCAAACTCGTTCAAACGAGAATCGTATTAAACTGGTTCCAATTGCGCCAAGCCGCGGTATCATCTATGACCGAAACGGCACACCATTGGCGCTTAATCGAACCATCTACCAGTTGGAAATCATCCCTGAAAAGGTAGAAAACCTTGAGCAAACGCTGAATGATTTACGTAACGTTATCGATCTGACTGACGAAGACATTGCCAACTTCGAAAAAGAGCGTAAACGCTCACGTCGCTTTACCTCTATTCCATTGAAAACTTCACTTGATCATATTCAAGTCGCACGCTTTGCCGTTAACCAATATCGTTTCCCTGGTTTTGAAATAAAAGGCTATCAACGCCGCTTCTATCCTTATGGTTCAGCGCTGACGCATATCATCGGCTATGTTGCTAAAATTAATGATAAAGATGTAGAACGACTAGATAAGGAAGGTATTTTACCTAACTACGCAGCTACCCATGACATCGGCAAACTGGGCATTGAACGCTACTATGAAGCTGTTTTACATGGCAAAACAGGTTATGAAGAAGTCGAAGTGAATAACCGAGGCCGGGTGATACGCCAATTACATGAACAACCACCACAGGCCGGGCAAGATATTTACCTCACTATCGATCTTGAATTGCAGATCTACATTGAGAAACTCCTCACAACCAGCCGTGCTGCGGTCGTTGTCAGTGATCCACGTAATGGGGAAATTCTGGCGCTGGTATCTAACCCAAGCTATGATCCAAACTTATTCGTAAACGGTATCTCCAATAAGAACTATCAGGAACTATTAAATAACCCTGATAGGCCGCTAATTAATCGTGCTACTCAAGGGATCTATCCTCCAGCTTCGACCGTAAAACCTTTTATTACCGTTGCGGCACTAAGCACAGGCGTTATCAATAAAAATACCACCATTTTTGATCCAGGTTGGTGGCAATTACCGGGTTCAGAAAAACGCTACCGTGACTGGAAACGTTGGGGGCACGGTAGCCTCAATGCGCATAGAGCCATCGTAGAATCGGCGGATACTTTCTTCTATCAAGTTGCCTATGATATGGGAATTGATCGTCTATCTGAATGGATGACCAAGTTCGGCTATGGTGAATACACTGGCATCGACTTAGCCGAAGAACGCACTGGTATCATGCCTACTCGTGAATGGAAACAAAGAAAATATAAAAAACCTTGGTATCAAGGAGATACCATTCCTGTCGGCATCGGCCAAGGATATTGGACAGCAACTCCCATTCAAATGGTGAAAGCGCTGATAACCTTAATTAACGATGGTAATGTAAAAACGCCACATTTGCTGCTAAGTAAGAAGCTGAAAGGTGAGATGCTCCCTTATCAACAAACAGAAAATATTCAGATTGGCGATATCCATTCAGGATACTGGGAATTGGCAAAAAGCGGTATGTACGGTGTTGCTAACCTGCCAAACGGTACC
The DNA here is from genome assembly GCF_026153155.1 of Photorhabdus aballayi. Taxonomy (NCBI): domain Bacteria; kingdom Pseudomonadati; phylum Pseudomonadota; class Gammaproteobacteria; order Enterobacterales; family Morganellaceae; genus Photorhabdus; species Photorhabdus aballayi. The sequence goes on from NZ_JAPFCD010000007.1 coordinate 128,315, forward strand.
GGCCACAAGAGTTTTATCGGCGCACCTTACAAAGCAGCGGCCAAATCGGGAACAGCACAGGTCTACAGTTATGAAACCTACAATGCCAGTAAAATTGCTGAACATTTACGGGATCACAAACTGATGATTGCTTTCGCGCCTTATGAAAATCCGACAGTAGCCCTTTCCATTATTTTAGAGAATGGTGGAGCAGGTCCAACAGTGGGAACTCTTGTTCGCCAAATCCTCGACCATGTACTATTAGGGGATAACAACACAACATTGCCAAATGCTGTCCCTACACCTTCCGGAACAGAAAGTGACTGATTAACACCATGACAGAAAACCAAAAAAGGGTTCCTCTCTGGACCAGATTACATATCGACCTACCGTTACTACTGTGCATTTTGGCATTGCTGATATACAGCGCTTTTGTGATGTGGAGCGCCAGCGGTCAAGATATGGGTATGATGGAGCGCAAAATTGGTCAAATTGGCGCCGGACTGGTTGTCATGCTCATCATGGCGCAAATTCCACCAAGAGTTTATGAAAGCTGGGCGCCCCATCTCTATATTGTTTGTGTCATTTTACTGATTTTTGTCGATGCTTTCGGGCAAATAAGTAAAGGTGCGCAACGCTGGCTGGATTTAGGCATCATCCGCTTCCAACCTTCTGAGATTGCCAAGATCGCAGTACCACTGATGATCGCACGCTTTATGAACCGCGATTTATGCCCCCCATCGCTGAAAAATACCACCATCGCTTTGATGCTCATTTTTCTGCCTACTCTACTGGTCGCCGCTCAACCAGACCTGGGGACTTCAATTCTGATCGCGGCTTCCGGCCTATTCGTCCTGTTCCTTTCAGGCATGAGTTGGCGGTTGATCGGTATCGCAGCTCTATTGTTAGCCTGTTTCATCCCCATTTTGTGGTTTTTCCTGATGCATGGTTATCAGCGCGATCGCGTCATGATGCTACTTGATCCAGAAAGCGATCCACTAGGTAAGGGTTACCATATTATTCAATCAAAAATCGCGATTGGCTCCGGTGGCTTATCAGGTAAAGGCTGGCTATTAGGAACACAATCTCAATTAGAATTCCTGCCAGAACGTCATACAGATTTCATATTTGCCGTACTGTCGGAAGAACTTGGTTTAATTGGCGTATTACTGTTATTAGCATTATATATGTTATTAATTATGCGTGGACTGGTCATCGCAACCAGGGCACAAAACACTTTTGGCCGGGTTATCGTCGGCGGTCTAGTGTTAATCTTGTTTGTTTATATCTTCGTCAATATCGGCATGGTGAGTGGTATCCTGCCTGTAGTAGGCGTTCCTTTGCCATTTGTCAGTTATGGCGGCTCAGCATTAATCGTCTTAATGGCTGGTTTCGGCATTATCATGTCGATTCACACACACCGAAAATTGTTGTCTAAAAGTTTATAGAGAAGAGGTTTCAATGCGTCAACACTGGCTTATACTTGGCATGATTGCAGCCCTGCTATCCGGCTGTACTACTCCTGACAAACAAAAACCCGTCCCATTACCAGCAGTACCAACACAGGATGTTCTGGGAGCAGAGCCTCGCTACGAGCCTTATCACCCTAGCGCCAATAATGATTATCAGATGAACGGACATACTTATCATATTGTGCAAAATCCGTCTCAGTTCAGTGAAACAGGTTACGCGAGTTGGTACAGTGAAGAATCTAGCGGCAAAATGACCGCAATTGGCGAGCGTTTTAATCCTTATGCGCTGACAGCCGCCCATCCTACCCTGCCAATTCCAAGTTACGTCCGTGTGACCAACTTGAGCAATGGCCGCATGATGATTGTTAGAGTCAATGACCGTGGTCCTTATAAACCAGGGCGAATTATCGATCTCTCGAAGGCTTCTGCTGAACGCTTAAACCTGACTCAAAGTACCAAAGTTAAGGTTGATTTTATTGAGGTGGCCCAAGACGGTTCTATATCTGGTCCCGGTACCATTGGCAGCCAGATAGTTAAACAGAGTTACGCTCTACCGGGTAGACCAACGCTGACAACCAGCCCACTAGGAACACCAACAATGGAGAACGTCCCTGATCAAACTGGCAGCCAGCCTTTAACAAATCAGCCGGTGAAACAGACTCAATCATGGATGGCACAACCGGAAACTACTGAGCAATTACCCGCAATGAAACTGCAACCCCCTACACCTGTTACAAACAGTACTTCGACAGTAACAGCGCCAACAGACGCCTTAGCAAACGGTTTTATGGTGCAGGTTGGCGCGGTTAGCAGTGAGCAACGAGCAAAAGAGTGGCAACAAACGCTGGAGCAACGCTTTAATGTTCAAGGACGCGTAACTCAATATAGTAACGTTTATCGTGTACAGTTAGGGCCATTCAACAATCGCCAGCAAGCTGCCGATTTACAACAAAAACTGGCTGACCAGATACAGCAATCTTCTTTTATCGTCAGTCCTTAATCATTCTCTTACTGATATCTCACTTTGATTCAGATATCAGTAAGAGGAGTAAAAAAATGTAAACCTGAGTCTTGTCAAAATTTGGCAATGTCAGTATTTTTTTCATTTGCTATGATGTGGCTCGATATCAACCTTTTCTCACGGATGCTGTCCAACCGACCATGAAATATACAACCACTTCTCGTTTTATAAAAAGCGCTACCTTGAGTATTGCGCTGGCAATAAGTGCTTCTGCGTTTGCCGATGGAAATGATGTCAACCTGAAAACGATGATCCCAGGCGTGCCTCAGATCGATGCGGAAGCTTATATCCTTATCGACTACAATTCAGGCAAAGTGCTGGCCGAAATGAATGCAGATGCACACCGTGATCCTGCCAGTCTGACAAAAATGATGACCAGTTATGTTATTGGTCAAGCAATTAAATCAGGCAAAATCCATCCAAATGATATGGTCACCGTTGGCACTGACGCATGGGCGACAGGTAACCCAGTATTTAAAGGCTCTTCCCTGATGTTCCTCAAGCCAGGCGATCAGGTCTCGGTTTCTATGTTATCCCGCGGTATAAACTTACAATCCGGTAACGATGCCTGTGTTGCAATGGCAGATTACGTTGCTGGTAGCCAAGAGTCTTTCGTTAATTTAATGAATGGTTATGTGACATCTCTTGGATTAAAGAATACGAATTTCAAAACCGTTCATGGCCTAGATGCAGAAGGCCAATACAGCTCTGCCCGTGATATGGCGCTGATTGGCCAAGCGTTGATCCGTGATGTCCCTGAAGAGTACTCCATCTATAAAGAGAAAGAGTTTACCTACAATAATATCCGCCAGACAAACCGTAACGGCTTATTGTGGGATAAGAGCCTGAACGTCGATGGTATCAAAACCGGCCACACTAGCGCAGCGGGCTATAACCTGGTCGCTTCTGCAACGGAAGGCGATATGCGTCTGATCTCTGCGGTATTAGGCGGCCACACTTATAAAGGCCGAGAAACAGAAAGTAAGAAATTACTGACCTGGGGTTTCCGTTTCTTTGAAACTGTTGCTCCTCTGCAAGCAAACAAAGAGTTCGCTTCTGAACCAGTCTGGTTTGGCGATAACGATAGAGTTCAGTTAGGTGTTAATAAAGATGTTTACCTGACTATTCCCCGTGGTCGTCTGAAAGATCTGAAAGCCAGCTATGTCATGAATAATAGTGAGTTACATGCACCACTAGCGAAAAATCAAGTCGTAGGTACTATCAACTTTCAGCTTGATGGCAAAACTATTGAACAGCGGCCTTTAGTCGTCATGAATGAAGTAAAAGAAGGCGGTATCTTCAGCCGCTTTATCGATTACATCAAGCTACTATTTCATCATTGGTTTGGCTGATTCTTGAGATAATTAATCGATAAACAGAACCCACCAAAGCAAATCGGGCTACCGCCCGATCGCAATAAGCCCCCGCGTTTTAAAGCGGGGGAAAGTATCAAATTTTACAGAAGAAACTGACCGTATATATCGCGGAAAGCAAAAACAGGAGCGCCCCATGAAAACGAAATTAAATGAACTACTTGAGTTCCCTTGTTCATTCACTTACAAAGTGATGGGCTTGGCGGAGCCTGAGCTAGTCAATCAGGTCGTTGAGGTAGTTCAACGCCATGCGCCGGGCGATTACTCTCCACAAGTGAAACCGAGCAGCAAAGGCAACTACCACTCAGTATCGATTACCATCAATGCGACTCATATTGAACAGGTAGAAACGCTGTATGAAGAGTTAGGTAACCTTGAACTGGTACGAGTCGTGTTGTAATAGAATCCAAAAAAATCCCCTATAATTCCACAGGGGATTCTTTATCTATCAGAAATACCACCGTTTCGGACGTACTAAACTGGTGAGAACCTCTTCTGAGGGTTATACTGACCAAATCTTATAGCTATCAAATGAAGTTTCAATTGCAACATAAAACGATTTTCTTACGTCAATTAGGAATACAACCCTACGAGCCGATTTCTGATGCAATGCACTTGTTTACTGAGCAACGAGATACTAATACATCTGATGAAATCTGGCTGGTACAACATCCCAAAGTCTTTACTCAAGGACAAGCAGGTAAAGCCGAACATTTGCTATCCCTTGGCGATATTCCGATTATTCAATCCGATCGTGGTGGACAAGTCACTTATCATGGCCCTGGTCAGCAGGTTATGTATGTCATGATTGACATTAAACGTGCCAAAATTGGTGTACGGCAACTGGTTACGGCGATAGAGGATACTGTCATTAAAACTCTTGCTCACTTTGGTGTGAAAGCCCATGCCCGCCCGGATGCTCCTGGTGTCTATGTCAATGAAGCCAAAATTTGTTCCCTTGGATTACGGATACGCAAAGGTTGTTCTTTCCACGGGTTAGCCTTCAATATCGCAATGGATTTAGAACCTTTTTTGCGTATTAACCCTTGTGGCTATGCTGGCATGAAAATGATTCAACTCAGTGATTTAGTTCCTGGAATTACTGTTGAGCAAGTACAACCTATTTTGGTGGAGAAATTTTGCCAGCAGTTAGGATTTAAACTGAACAATTAAAGATGCTATAATTTTTTAACATTCTTCAAAAATTTTTTAATGGCTTATCATACAGTAGATCGAATGATAAATCTCAACCTGATGAATTTAACACTGGAACCAGCACGATTATGAGTAAACCAATTCAGATGGAACGCGGCATTAAGTACCGCGACGCAGACAAAATGGCGCTGATCCCTGTCAAAACAGTGATGACCGAACGTACAGAAATCTTGCGTAAACCTGAGTGGATGAAAATCAAACTTCCTGCGGATTCCAGCCGCATTCAAGGCATCAAATCTGCCATGCGCAAAAATGGTCTGCATTCCGTTTGTGAAGAAGCGTCTTGTCCTAACCTGGCGGAATGTTTCAATCACGGTACAGCCACCTTTATGATCCTTGGCGCAATTTGCACCCGCCGTTGCCCTTTCTGTGATGTTGCACACGGCCGCCCAATGGCGCCTGACACCAACGAACCGGTAAAACTGGCGCAAACCATTAAAGATATGGCTCTGCGCTACGTTGTCATCACCTCCGTTGACCGTGATGATCTACGTGACGGCGGCGCTCAACACTTTGCTGATTGCATCTCTGCTATTCGTGACAAAAATCCATTCATCAAAATTGAAACTTTAGTGCCTGACTTCCGTGGACGTATGGATCGTGCACTTGAAATACTGACAGCGACACCGCCCGATGTCTTTAACCATAACCTGGAAAACGTACCTCGGGTTTACCGTCAAGTGCGCCCTGGCGCAAACTATGAATGGTCACTAAAACTACTTGAGAAGTTTAAAGAAGCCCACCCTGACATTCCAACCAAATCGGGTCTGATGGTCGGTCTCGGTGAAACCAACGAAGAAATTATTGACGTTATGCGTGATCTGCGCCGCCACGGTGTTACCATGCTGACCCTGGGACAATATCTACAGCCTAGTCGTCATCATTTACCGGTACAACGCTACGTCAGCCCACAGGAATTTGATGAAATGAAAGAAGAAGCGTTAGCTATGGGGTTCACCCATGCCGCCTGTGGTCCATTTGTCCGTTCTTCTTACCATGCTGACTTGCAAGCCAAAGGTGAAGAGGTTAAATAACCCAGTTTCTTATACCCTATGGATTTCAAGCTGCATCGCGACGGCAAGGGAGCGAATCCCCGGGAGCATAGCAAACTATGTGACCGGGGTGAGCGAGTGCAGCCAACAAAGAGGCAGCTTGAAAGATGACGGGTATATTATGATTAATATTATTCTGGTTGTATTTATCGGAGGTGGCTTAGGCAGCGTATTACGCTGGTTTATCAGCCTTCGCCTTAATAATATTTCTGCTAATATCGCGATTGGCACCCTTACCGTTAACTGTATCGGTGCATTAATTATCGGACTGGGATTGGCCTACTTCAATAAATCTACACATCTCGATCCGGCTTGGAAATTGATGTTAACCACCGGTTTTTGCGGAGGGTTAACAACCTTTTCCACATTTTCTGTTGAAATTGTTTATTTATTACAGGACGGAAAACTAGGATGGGCACTGGGAACAGTTTTGCTTAATCTTTTTGGATCATTATTAATGACCACGTTAGCTTTTGTATTAATGCATAAACTTTAGATTAAAATTATCTACATATCACACAAGCCAAAAAAAACCCGTTGAAATAACGGGTTTTCGAAATACGGAGTTAAAATCAGATAGCGACAACGTTTACAGCAGATGGACCTTTAGCGCCGTCAGTGATTTCAAACTCTACTTTTTGACCTTCTGCCAAAGTTTTAAATCCGTTACTCTGAATAGCAGAGAAATGCACGAATACGTCTTTGCTACCATCTTCTGGAGTGATAAACCCGAATCCTTTAGATTCATTGAACCACTTAACGTTACCTTTAATTTTTGACATCAAACTTACCTTCAACGTGAAAATTAAGACACAAAATCTGTGTCGCATACAGTACAGCAAATAAGTTGGTTCATTGTCTACAACCAAGATCACGAAAAGCATAATAAAATACGATAGATGTTATCTTTAATTTAGTTTTACCACTAAATAATACACATATATAAATATCTATAACCCTCCCTGGTTTTTTATCACACAATTTACCCAATAAACAAATGACTAGGTTTTTTCATGTTCCAATAGCCAGCTTTTAATATTCAAGCCTCCGGTATATCCCACCAATTTACCATCATGTCCAATAACACGATGACAAGGCACAATTAATGAGATCGGATTCCGAGAATTAGCCATTCCTACCGCGCGACAATAATTAACTGAACCTAATGCTAATGAAAGTTGCTTATAACTCCACACTTCTCCAAATGGGATCTCACATAGCTGTAACCATACACGCTGCTGGAATTCAGTTCCTGCTGGGTTAAGTGGAACAGAAAACTCAGTACGCTTACCCAAAAAATATCCCCGTAACTCTTTCACGCACTGCTTAGTAATATCATTTTTTACTTCAGGCGCTGTTTTTTCATCAACAAAATATAGACTGGTCACCCCCTTATCATCCGCAGTGATATGAATATACGGTTTAGGAAATCCTTTGGGTGTATCAAAATACTGATGATACATAACCACCTCCATTGAAAAAAATATCAATCATTATAGGGATTAGAGTAAATCGTCTTTTCGACAAATTGCAATGATGAATTCAGTTGCTCCCTTACCACCGACTAGAAAACTTAAACTTGTCTAAAGGCGAAAAACCTACCAACAAACAGAGAATAACTAACATTGTAATTTTAATGATAGTCACTTGGTGTAAAATTAACACCATATATAGTATGATTGAAATAAAATTTCACTATATATAGTATAGTTCAAGTTATGGCCTTTAGTAAAATTATTACTCATGAACCAAATTTTGCCATTGCATGCCCACAAACTGACAAAGGAGTCGTTAATGAGCATTACCATTTATAGCAAACCGGACTGCGTACAATGCAGCGCAACCTATCAGGCGCTAAGCCGAAGAAACATTCCTTACCAGATTGTCGATTTGACCGAAAACCCGCAGGCTTTAGCGACTATCCGTGCTATGGGCTACCAGCAAGTTCCTGTGGTTGTCGCCGGCACACAGCATTGGTCAGGATTTCGTCCTGATAAAATCAACGCATTAACCGAGAATTTGTAGGTTTATTATGAACATAAATCCGCTGATCTATTTCTCCAGTTCGTCCTGTAATAGCCATAGATTTGTTCAGAAACTAGAGATACCAGCCCTTCGTATTCCGATAAATCAATCAGGTAGCCCATTAAATGTAACCTCTCCTTACATTTTACTGACCCCCAGTTATGGTGGCGGCAATGCTAAAGGCGCGGTTCCACCACAAGTGATTCGGTTTCTAAATATCGCCAAAAACCGAGCATTAATCCGGGGAATCATCGCCGCCGGGAATACAAACTTTGGCGAAGCTTACGGCATTGCTGGACGGATAATCTCAGAGAAATGTCGTATCCCCCTTCTATACCGTTTTGAACTGCTGGGTACTGAAGAAGATGTACAACGGGTACGCCAAGGTATTCAAAGATTCTGGCAATATGATTCATTAGAGAATACGTAATTATGACTTTTCAAATTAATGCACAACAGGATTATCATGCTTTAAATGCTCTGCTCAATCTGTACGATAGCGAAGGAAAGATTCAATTTGATAAAGACAAACAGGCTATTCATTACTATTTTAACCAGCATGTAAAACCAAACACACTATTTTTCCACAGCCTAAAAGAGAAGCTGGATTTCCTCCAACAACAGGGATATTACGAAACAAACGTGCTGGAACAATACAATTTTGCTTTTATTAAAAAGCTCTTTCAGCAAGCCTATAGCAAAAAATTCCGCTTTCAAACCTTTCTGGGCGCATTCAAATATTACACCAGCTATACTCTGAAAACCTTCGATAATAAGCGTTATCTGGAACGCTATGAAGATCGTGTATGCATGGTAGCACTGACCCTAGCCCAAGGCGATCAGATGCTGGCTTGTCGTCTGGTGGATGAGATGATCAATGGCCGTTTTCAACCAGCAACGCCAACCTTTCTTAATTGCGGTAAGAAACAGCGAGGAGAATTAGTTTCCTGTTTCCTGCTGCGCATTGAAGACAATATGGAGTCCATCGGACGTTCAGTTAATTCAGCATTACAGCTTTCAAAACGTGGCGGTGGTGTCGCATGCTTACTCAGTAACCTACGAGAAACAGGTGCGCCGATAAAAATGATTGAAAATCAATCATCAGGCGTTATCCCAGTAATGAAAATGCTGGAAGATGCATTTTCATACGCCAATCAACTCGGTGCACGCCAAGGTGCAGGAGCGGTTTATCTCCATGCTCATCACCCCGATATTCTTCGTTTTCTAGATACAAAACGGGAAAATGCCGACGAAAAAATCCGTATAAAAACACTCTCTATTGGCGTCGTGATTCCTGATATCACCTTTAAGCTGGCTAAGCATAATGAAGATATGTATCTATTCTCACCTTATGATATTCAACGGGTTTATGGTGTGCCAATGTCCGAAATTAGCATGACAGAAAAATATGCTGAAATGGTGAATAACCAACAAATTCGGAAATCAAAAATCAATGCCCGTGAATTTTTCATGACGTTAGCTGAGATCCAATTCGAATCTGGTTATCCCTATATTATGTATGAAGACACAGTGAATAATGCTAACCCAATTAAAGGCCGGATCAATATGAGTAATTTATGTTCCGAAATTTTACAGGTTAACAGTGCCAGCGAATATGAAGATGATTTAAGTTACCGTCATATTGGGAAAGACATTAGTTGTAATCTGGGATCAATGAATATTGCTCATACAATGGATTCACCAGATTTTGCCCTCTCTATTGAAACCGCTGTCCGTGCTTTAACCGCAGTATCAGATATGAGCTATATCCGTTCAGTTCCTTCTATCGAAAAAGGAAATCAGGATTCTCATGCCATTGGTTTGGGGCAAATGAATCTTCACGGCTACCTGGCAAAGGAAAAAATTCATTACGGTTCTGAAGAAGGAATAGATTTCACCAATATCTATTTCTACACCGTCACTTATCATGCTCTGCGTACTTCCAATCAGATCGCCATTGAACGCAATAGTTACTTTAAAGGTTTTAAAGATTCTCGTTATGCCAGTGGTGAGTTTTTTAATAAATATACAGAAAGAGCCTGGCAACCTCAGACAAAAAAAGTCTCTCAATTGTTTGAACAAGCAGGAATAATCATCCCTAATCAACAAGACTGGCTTGAATTAAAAACCTCAATTATGGCTCATGGTATTTACAATCAAAATCTCCAAGCTATTGCTCCTACAGGTTCTATTTCATATATCAACCATTCAACCTCAAGCATTCACCCGATTGTATCCCGTATTGAGATCCGTAAAGATGGTAAAACAGGGCGGGTATATTATCCGGCACCATTTATGACCAATAATAATCTTGAATATTACCAAGATGCTTACGAAATAGGACCGGAAAAGATTATTGATACCTATGCTACAGCCACTCAACACGTCGACCAAGGATTATCACTGACACTCTTCTTCAAAGACAATGCCACTACCCGTGATATTAACAAAGCGCAAATTTATGCCTGGCGTAAAGGAATTAAAACGCTTTATTACATCCGTCTGAAACAAACTGCTCTGGAAGGTACGGAAGTACAAGATTGTGTTTCATGCTCACTGTAAAATGATTCTGGAAATTTATTATGATTAGTAATCCTATATGTGCAATTAACTGGAACCGAATTGAAGATGACAAAGATCTAGAAGTTTGGAATCGGCTGACAACCAATTTCTGGTTACCGGAAAAAATTCCATTATCCAATGACATTCCTTCATGGAATACCTTGACGACAGAAGAAAAAGAGCTGACTATCCGGGTATTTACCGGACTGACACTACTGGACACAATTCAGAACACTGTTGGTGCTCCGGCGTTAATGGAAGATGCCCTGACACCCCACGAAGAAGCAGTTATGTCTAACATTAGTTTCATGGAAGCTGTTCATGCACGTTCTTACAGTTCTATTTTTTCAACATTATGCCTAACAACTGATGTGGACAATGCCTATTGCTGGAGTGAAAAGAATTTTTCATTACAGAATAAAGCCAAAATTATACTAAATTATTATAGTCATCATCATCCCTTAAAGAAAAAAGTTGCCAGTGTTTTTCTAGAATCATTTTTATTCTATTCAGGTTTCTATTTACCTATGTATTGGTCAAGTCGAGGTATATTAACAAATACAGCGGATTTAATCCGACTTATTATCCGAGACGAAGCTATTCACGGTTATTATATTGGATATAAATTTCAACAATCATTAAATAAATATTCAATTTTAGAGCAAAAAGAAATTAAAGAATTCACTTTTTCATTATTATTAGAACTATACGAAAATGAAATTAAATATACAGAAGAACTTTATGATATTGTTGGCTGGACTGAAGATGTTAAGAAATTCTTGCATTATAATGCCAATAAAGCGTTAATGAATCTTGGCTATGAAACTTTATTTCCCTCAGAAATGACAAATGTCAGCCCTGCAATCCTATCTGCATTATCACCAAATGCCAATGAGAACCACGATTTCTTTTCTGGTGCTGGTTCATCATATGTTATTGGTAAAGCGGTTAATACCGAAGATGAAGATTGGAGTTTTTAAAGATAATGATTCTATATAGAATATTTTAAAGGCCATATATTATTCAGCCTATTTTTCAAACGAGAAAATGCCATAAAATCCTTATATTTTTATGGTGTTTTTTTATGATTATCGCCATTCCTATGGATATTTTTTGCCAGAAACAGCCATTCATATCATGTCAAACGACAAAAAACATTAACATAGCTAATTAATTTCAAATTAAATTTCATATTAATCAGATATAATAAACATGATAAACTAATAACATATTCTATTTACGACATGGTGAATAATTTATTTGCCAACTAAACACAAAAATATATTAATAACAGCAATATAGAGAAAACCCACCCTTTCAATAACAGCATAAATTTAGGCAAAACAAATCGCTAATAACAATAAAATTACGACAAATACATTTAATTTAAGCCATTCAATATTACCAATTTTTACATTAATTGTTATTAACATAGGGTTGTCAGGCTCTCTCAGTATGTTAGGGTATATATATTCAAAGAATCATGCAGAGATGAATAATGCATAACGCCATTACATAACCATTGAAAGGAAGATAACTATTTCATGGCAATTAAACTTGAAGTTAAAAACCTCTATAAGATATTTGGCGATCGTCCTGAATATGCTTTCAAATTACTGAATTCGGGTTTGAGCAAAGATCAGATATTTGAAAAGACAGGTATGACTGTTGGTATACAAAATGCCAATCTGACTATTGAAGAAGGCGAAATATTTGTCATCATGGGATTGTCTGGCTCCGGCAAATCCACAATGGTACGCCTTCTCAATCGCCTGATAAAACCGACTCGCGGCCAGGTATTAATTGATGGTGAAGATATTTCTGAGATTTCAGAAACAGCGTTAAGAGAAATTCGCCGCAACAAAATCAGTATGGTTTTCCAATCATTTGCACTGATGCCACATTTAAACATACTGGAAAACAGCGCTTTTGGTATGGAACTTGCCGGCATCACCAAACAAGAACGCAATAAAAAAGCGTTGGACGCACTGAAACAGGTAAACCTGGAAAATTATGCTCAATCCTATCCAGATGAGCTCTCAGGCGGAATGCGCCAGCGTGTCGGGCTTGCCAGAGCACTGGCTAATAACCCAGATATTTTGCTAATGGACGAAGCATTTTCTGCCCTTGATCCATTAATTCGTACAGAAATGCAAGATGAACTGTTAAGCCTGCAAGGCAATCAACCACGGACTATCGTCTTTATCTCTCATGATTTGGATGAAGCAATGCGTATCGGCGATCGGATCGCCATTATGCAAGATGGTGTTGTTGTACAGGTCGGGACACCTGATGAAATCCTGAATAATCCAGCAAATGATTATGTGAAAACTTTCTTTCGTGGCGTAGATATCAGCCATGTATTTAGTGCTAAAGACATTGCCCGTCGCCGTCCAGACTCTCTGCTTCATATTGCACCCGGCTTTGGCCCTCTTTCTGCATTGAAAGTTCTCGATGACGAAAACAGAAATTATGGTTACCTGATCGAACATGGACAAAAATTCGCCGGTATAGTTTCCGTAAATTCATTGGAAAACACATTACGGGAAAAAAAATCTATCGAACACGCCATATTAGCGGAACCAACCGCAGTTGCCGCAGATATGCCCCTCAACGAGCTGATTGCTGTTGTCGCACAATCACCTTGTGCGATTCCGGTTGTTGGAAATAACGACAAATATATCGGCGTTATTTCCAAAGGGATGCTGTTGCAGGCATTAGATAAGGAGACACCAAATGAGTAATCAAAACGAGCATCAAACTCAGCCTGAACAGAATACATGGGATACTCCTTCCACCGCTGCTGATAATACAGACCCCTGGAGCAACGGAACCAGTGCTGACAATTCAACGGGTTCTGACTGGCTTGATGCGCCCGCAACTACGGTACAGCCTGAACATTTCAATATCATGGACCCATTCCAGCACCCACTTATTCCCTTAGATTCATGGGTAACCCATGCTATTGATTGGGTTGTGTTAAATTTTCGTCCCGCATTTCAAGGAATACGCGTTCCCATTGATTTCGTTCTCAGTAGTTTCGAACAATGTCTAACTTCAATACCGGCCCCTATTGCTATTCTATTTTTTGCCTTGATTGCCTGGCAGTTATCAGGCATTGGTATGGGTATTACCGCTCTGATTTCTCTGGTAATTATTGGTGCAATAGGCGCATGGTCTGAAGCAATGGTCACTCTGTCATTAGCTCTGACATCTCTGTTGTTCTGCATTATCGTTGGCTTACCGCTTGGTATCTGGCTGGCACACAGCAAGAGAGCTGCAAAAATTATCCAACCTCTGCTTGATGCCATGCAAACCACACCAGCATTCGTCTATCTGGTCCCGATTGTCATGCTATTTGGCATCGGTAACGTGCCTGGGGTTATCGTCACTATTATCTTTGCTCTACCTCCGATTGTCCGTCTGACAATTTTAGGCATCAAACAAGTTCCGACAGATCTGGTAGAAGCAGCTGAATCTTTTGGCGCCAGCCCTCGCCAAATGTTGTTTAAAGTTCAATTACCACTGGCTATGCCAACCATTATGGCCGGAGTCAACCAAACCCTGATGCTGGCCCTATCAATGGTTGTTATTGCATCAATGATTGCCGTTGGTGGTTTAGGCCAAATGGTTTTGCGAGGTATTGGCCGTCTTGATATGGGACTTGCCACCGTAGGTGGAGTTGGAATTGTTATTCTGGCGATTCTCCTTGACCGCCTAACACAGTCTCTTGGCCGCGGTAACCGGACTAAAGGGGTAAATCGCTGGTATGTCACTGGACCAATTGGATTAATTACCCGTTTATTCAGCCAAAAAGCATAACCTTCAAAAACACCTATCCAAACCACAAGAGTTTGGTAAACACATGATGACTGCAACAGGAGGAAAAACCATGCGCAAAATAGTTATCTGGGCGATATCCCTGTCATCACTGATAAGTTCTCAATTATTCGCTGTCGAATTACCCGGTAAAGGTATCAGCGTACAACCCGTACAAAGCACCCTTAGCGAAGAAACATTCCAGACGCTGATCGTCAGTAAAGCATTGGAAAAGCTTGGTTATGATGTCAAACCTATCAAAGAAGTAGACTATAACGTCGCCTATTCCTCTATCGCTTCCGGTGACGCAACCTTTATGGCTGTCAGTTGGGAACCACTGCACAACACCCAATATCAAGCAACCGGCGGTAATGCAAAATTCTACCGGGTTGGCAACTATGTAGAAAATGCCGCTCAGGGATACTTAATCGACAAAAAAACAGCGGAAAAATACAACATCACGAATATCGCCCAATTGAAAGATCCGAAAATAGCCAAATTATTCGATACCAACGGTAATGGCAAAGCCGATTTGACTGGCTGTAATCCCGGTTGGGGCTGTGAAATCGCCATTAACCATCATCTTAAAGCTTATGGTTTAAACAATAGCGTTGAACATAATCAAGGGAACTATGCAGCCATGATGGCAGATACCATTACCCGCTATAAAGAAGGCAAACCCATCTTATATTACACATGGACACCTTATTGGGTTAGTGATGTGCTGAAACCGGGTAAAGATGTTGTCTGGCTGCAAGTTCCTTTCTCCGCTATGCCTAACGATGAAAAAATAGATACGAAACTGCCAAATGGCGCTAACTATGGTTTCCCACCAAGTATTATGCACATTGCCGCCAATAAAAAGTGGGCAGAAGGCAACCCGTCCGCCGCCAAACTATTTTCTATCATGAAAATGCCCCTTGCGGATATCAATGCCCAAAACCTGCGGATGCATAATGGTGAAGCATCACAAGCGGAGATTGAACGCCACGCCAATGGTTGGATTAAGGCTCATCAAAAATTGTTTGATGATTGGGTTAAAACTGCCATTGAAGCCGCCGGAAAAAATTAATATTTAAAGCATCACAGTGAATTGGCACTAAACAATTCACTGTTTTTTACTGCTATTTTTTCTGACGCAAAATTCTTATTAAGATTTATATTTCACCAATTTTATATACCCAATGGATTTCAAGATGCATCGCGACGGCAAGGGAGAGAATCCCAGGGAGCATAGATAACGATGTGACTGGGGTGAACGAGCACAGCCAACAAAGAGGCAACTTGAAAGATGACGGGTATAGTCATTCTCGCCATACTACAGCAAATAGTAAGAATTAATAGCGTTTTCACATTTCCATTCTCAGTTCGATTTGATATTAAATCACAAGGTTAAAACTACCTAAAACAATGAATATTCAACAGAGTCTCTTTAGCGACCACTCTCGCAGCTTTACCGTTGAACCTGAATAAAAACTCATTACAATGCGAAAAGTTTAGCTCGTGACTATAGACTTTAACGAGCTGTCCACTCACTCCTAACCTGCCGTTTAAATATAAGAAAATACATTTATGGAAGAAAATATTTCCCGTACACCATTAAGTCCAGCGTTGATTGCACTGATCGCAATCGCCACAGGTCTGGTTGTCGCCAGCAACTACTATGCACAGCCGCTACTCGATACTATTGCGTTACAATTTAATCTGACCGTCAATGAAGCGGGGTTTATTGTAACCACAGCTCAATTGAGCTATGCCGTTGGCCTAACATTCCTTGTGCCATTAGGTGATATGTTCGAACGACGCAGTTTAATTGTCTCAATGACAATATTAGCCACTGTTGGATTACTGATTACCGCCACGTCGCAGAACATCTGGCAAATGTTACTGGGAACGGCAATGACGGGCTTATTTTCGGTGGTTGCTCAAATACTGGTCCCGCTGGCCGCAACACTTGCCCTTCCTCATCAACGTGGAAAAGCTGTCGGTACGATTATGAGCGGTTTACTGCTTGGAATATTACTGGCAAGAACCATCTCAGGAACAATGGCGACTTTTGGCGGCTGGAGAACTGTTTTTTGGGTTGCCAGTGTTTTATTGGTGATTCTTTCTCTGACACTGTGGCGCTATCTGCCCCGTTATAAACAAGTCACTAATCTCAATTATTTCCAATTACTTGGCTCTATTGTAAACCTTGTCACTACCAGTCCGCTGCTAAGAGTACGCGCCATACTGGGTGCGCTGACATTTGCCAACTTCAGCCTGCTATGGACGTCAATGGCATTCCTGCTCTCAGCACCTCCTTTTAACTATTCTGAAGGAATCATCGGTTTATTTGGATTAGTCGGCGCCGCCGGAGCACTAATGGCAACCAAAACCGGACAACTCGTTGATAAAGGCAAAGGTCCTCTGACCACCAGCATTTCCCTGGCGCTATTACTTTTTTCATGGATACCAATCGGTTTAGCCAAAGAATCACTAATTGGCTTTATAATTGGTATTTTTCTCCTTGATATTGCGATTCAAGGTGTTCACGTTACAAATCAAAGCACGATATACCGCATCATGCCAGAAGCCAGAAACCGGCTCACTGCCGCTTACATGACCAGCTATTTCATTGGCGGCGCCGTTGGCTCTCTGGTTTCAGGTTATGCTTACAAACACTCAGGTTGGTATGGTGTTGCCGCCTCTGGCATTGCTATCTGCATAATCAGTCTAATCGTGTGGTTTTTGGGCAAAAAGCACGAACCAAAGACGCAGCAAGAAACAAGTCACAATACAAGAATGTTTAAAGAAAAACATTTATGAAACATTTGTTAAGGATGATATTTTCTATTTGGTTTCCTTTTGTTAATGTTACATAACAATTATATAACCAGATAGATTTTATGCCTGTTTCTGATGCACCACCGCCCTTAACCAGTAAAAAATCTTCTTTTACTGAAGGAATAATAGACAGTTTACCCATTGTCATCGGCTACATTCCCGTAGCCTTTGCTTTTGGCCTTAATGCCGTCAAACTTGGCTTCAACCCAATAGAAGCCATTTTCTTCTCATGCATCATCTACGCCGGCGCAAGTCAGTTCGTCATCACAGCTTTACTGAGCGCAGGCACATCACTGTGGATTTCTGCCCTAACGATCATGGCAATGGATGTTCGCCATGTTCTTTATGGCCCATCTTTAAGGTACCGTATCAAAGATAAGTTAACAGAGAAAAAAACCGTTATCTGGGCTTTTGGTCTGACAGATGAGGTTTTTGCCGCCGCTACCGCAAAACTCATTAAGAACCAACGGAGCTGGAGTGAAAACTGGATGGTTGCTATTGCAATCTGTTCCTGGCTGGCCTGGGTCGCAGGTACCACAGCCGGGGCATTTCTTGGCAACGGTTATTTGGAATCCTATCCTGCCGTAGAAGCTGCCATGATTTTCATGTTACCAGCACTGTTTCTCAGTTTTCTTCTTGCTTCTTGCAGAAAGCAAAATAGTTATTGTGTTGCAACCGCGCTAACCGGAGCGCTTTTGGGGATTACATTTTTCTCAATTCCAGTTGCTATTCTGGCAGGTATTGTCGGTGGTTGTATCGCAGCACTGTTACAACCGCAAAACAGTTGCAATGACTCTTCTGAACAAAAGGAAATACCATGATTGACAGTAAGATTTTGCTCATTGGGCTATTTGTTGGGTTAGCTAACTTTTCGTTTCGCTATCTGCCGCTGCGATTTGGGAAAGCACGCCAATCTGCCGGCAAAAAAGGTGGAAAAACAAGCATTATTCTTGACAGTATTGGCATTGCATCCATTTGTTCTTTACTCATCGTATCGGGTGTACCTGATGTAATGAAAGAGAGTCAAAAACTATTTCCTACCCTCATAGGTTGTCTAACCATCTGCTTAATCTTTTACAAAACAAGGAAAATTATACTCGCAACGTTATTTGGCGCACTGCTTTTTGGACTAACATTCAAAATATTTATGAATTAGGTATCAATATCAAAAGAAATATGATGATAACAAATAACTACAATTGCTAAATTTATCTTTTAATATACCATTTGGATGTTTGATAACAAAAGTTATCTTACCAGTTGAAACTAATAAGGTATCTAAATAATGGAAAGTTCGTTTACGCCTACCGAAGAATTACTGAATATTCGTGCAGCACAGCAAGCCAAATTAAATAAAGATATCCCTTATCAAGAGATCCTGTTGACTAGGTTATCAATGCACGTCCAAAGTAAATTGCTTGAAAACCGTAATAATATGCTGAAAGCTCAAGGCATCAATGAAACTTTGTTCATGGCCTTGATGATCCTTGATACTAAGGAAAGCCACAGCATTCAGCCATCAGAATTAAGTGCCGCATTGGGTTCTTCCCGTACTAACGCCACTCGTATTGCTGATGAATTAGAAAAGCAGGAGTGGATTGAAAGAAAGGAAAGTCATAACGACCGCCGTTGCCTTCATCTTCATCTGACAGAACAAGGTACAAAATTTTTAAATAGTTTGCTTCCACCTCAACATGAGTGCCTGAGAAGACTTTGGTCATGCCTTGACCAGGAGGAACAAAAACAGTTAGAAAAGTTAATGAGAAAATTACTGGTCAGACTTGATACAATGGGCGATTGTATCAAAAAATAGCTTGTTATTTAATCGAACAATTTTTATCCAAAACAACACTTCCCTGGTTAAATTGTTCGAAAAAATTTTCCTGTTAGCTAAGATGATATTTTCTGCAAAAAGCTAACTATTATTCTTCGATAACATTGGACCCTGTGTCATTCATCTTTCCAGTAGTGATGATATACCCACTACTGGAAAGTGATCTGAAAAAAATAGTATTACTAAAAGATAAATAACAAGCATGGGGATTTACTATGAGTGCAAATGAGGAAACAGAAGTACAAGCGACACAAGATCCAAACCCAAACAGTAGCAAAAAAAGGCAACGTAGTCGTGCCTTAATGTTACTAACCCTTGTCTTCACTCTGCTCGGTGTTGCCTACTTTTTCTATTGGTTTCTCATTTTACGCCATCATCAGGAAACAGATAACGCCTACGTTACAGGTAATCAAGTTCAAATCATGTCGCAAGTTGCTGGCAGTGTAATCACAGTTAACTTTGACAATACTGACTTTGTGAAAAGCGGTAATGTACTGGTACAACTCGATCCCCGTGATGCAGAATTAGCATTAGAAAAAGCAAAAACAGCATTAGCCAATAGTGTTCGCCAAACTCATCAACAGATAGTTAATAGCAAACAGTATCAGGCTAACATCGCCCTACGCAGATCCGAATTAACCAAAGTTCAAAATGATCTTAGCCGCCGAGAAATACTTAGCGCTCAAAGAGTCATTGGCAAAGAAGAGTTGCAACATGCACAGGAAGCCGTCGCCAGTGCCCGAGCCGCGCTGGATGTGGCTATCGAACAATATAACGCTAATCAAGCAATTATCCTGAATACGCCTCTAGAGAAACAGCCTGCCGTTGAACAAGCTGCAACGGAAGTCCGTAATGCTTGGCTGGCATTACAACGCACGAAAATAGTCAGCCCAATCGATGGCTATGTCTCACGCCGTAGTGTACAAGTTGGTGCTCAAATTAATAAAAATACTCCACTAATGGCGATAGTTTCGGCAAACGATATGTGGATCGAAGCTAACTTCAAGGAGACGCAAATTTCGGGTATGCGCATTGGTCAACCGGTGGAAATCACCAGCGATTTCTATGGTGGAAGCAAGGTATTTAGCGGCAAAATTACCGGCCTTGATATGGGTACCGGCAGCGCCTTCTCTTTATTACCCGCTCAGAACGCCAGTGGCAATTGGATTAAGGTTGTACAACGTTTACCCGTCCGCATTGAGCTTGATCCTGGACAATTGGAAAAATACCCACTACGCATCGGCCTATCGACTAAAGTCAGAGTGGATACCGCAAGTCCTGATGGCCCCGTTTTATCTGACAGAACACGTACTAAATCGGCTTATCACACCACGGCACTGGCAATAGATATGTCTCCTGCCAGCAAAATAGTTAACGACATTATTAATAGTAATGCCGGAAAATAATACCGGAGGCCAAGGTGACAAGACAGCCGCTTACAGGTGCCAAACTTGCATGGATGACCATTGCGTTATCTCTGGCAACGTTCATGCAAGTGTTGGACTCCACCATTGCTAACGTAGCAATACCCACAATTTCAGGTAATCTGGGCTCATCAAATTCTCAAGGAATCTGGGTAATTACCTCTTTCGGCGTTGCCAATGCGATTTCCATCCCAATTACTGGATGGCTGGCAAAACGCATCGGCGAAGTTAAATTATTCATCTGGTCAACCGCACTGTTCGCCATCGCTTCTTGGCTATGCGGTATTTCCAACAGTCTTAACATGCTAATCTTCTTTCGGGTTATTCAGGGATTAGTTGCAGGTCCTCTTATCCCCCTTTCACAAAGCCTACTTCTGAACAATTATCCACCAGCCAAAGGAAATATGGCATTGGCGCTATGGTCAATCACGATTATTGTCGCACCGATTTTTGGCCCTATTCTGGGTGGTTACATCAGTGATAACTATCATTGGGGGTGGATTTTCTTTATCAACGTGCCTGTTGGTATAGCGATTATTCTGATTGCTATGCAAACGCTGAAAGGGCGTGAAACTCAAACAGAGATCAAGCCTATCGACACAATAGGGCTGATGTTATTAGTTGTCGGCGTTGGTTGTTTACAGATCATGCTAGATCAGGGTAAAGAGCTAGACTGGTTTAACTCTACAGAAATTATCATTTTAGCAGTTATCGCAATCATCTCATTAGCATTTCTGGTGGTATGGGAATTGACCGACGATAACCCGATTATTGACTTATCACTGTTCAAAGAACGTAATTTTACCATTGGCTGCTTCTGTTTGAGCTTAGCTTATATGCTCTATTTTGGCACAATCGTGTTATTACCGCAGTTATTACAAGAAGTGTTCGGTTATACCGCAACTTGGTCAGGTCTTGCATCAGCACCGGTAGGATTGTTACCACTAATCATTTCTCCACTGATTGGTAAATTCAGCAATAAAGCAGATATGCGCTACATAGTGACATTCAGCTTTGTTGTTTATGCCATCTGTTATTACTGGCGTGCATATACATTCGAACCCGGCATGGATTTTGCCGCAGTCGCATGGCCTCAATTTATCCAAGGATTTGCTATTGCCTGTTTCTTCATGCCACTCACAACCATTACTCTTTCCGGCTTGCCGCCAGAACGAGTGGCATCTGCATCCAGTCTATCGAATTTCATCCGGACATTGGCTGGTTCAATAGGAACATCACTAACAACAACCATGTGGACCCAACGCGAATCAATGCATCATTCCCATTTTACCGAACACATCAACCCTTATAGCCCCGACACTCAACAGATTTACCGACAATTATCGGAATCGGGAATGAATAACCAACAAATTCCCGCGTATCTGGCAAAAGAGATTACCCATCAAGGACTCATAATTTCAGCGAATGAAATTTTCTGGCTCTCCGCCGGTGTATTCCTGATATTAATCGTACTGGTCTGGTTCGCAAAACCACCATTCACACAAGGAAGTAAAGAGAATATTGGCGGAGCCCACTAAATCTTAAATAGCAAAGCGGGGAACATTACACTCCCCGCTTTTCCTATCAAGCTTTATTCTGTCGCCACCATTCAGCTAGCATAATGCCAGTTGCAACAGAAACATTCAGGCTTTCAACCAACCCCGCGCCACCAACGAACAAGCTCATATCACCATGTTCAAAAGCACTGTCACTCAAGCCATCACGTTCCTGACCCAGTACCAGAACCATTTTTTCCGGTAATTCAGCTCTAGCTAAAGCGGTGCTACCTTTATGGCTGGATGTCGTTACAATGGTGTAACCCGCTTGACGAAATTTATCCAGTGTAGTGATCAAGCGATCAGCATCAATACCTTTAATATGCTCAGCGCCACCCTCTGCTGTACGGATAGCCGCACCCGATTCCAACAAGGCCACATCGTGCAAAATCACTCCTTGCACACCGAAATGCGCACAACTTCGCATAATAGCGCCAAGGTTGTGAGGATTACCCACATCTTCAAGAGCCAAAACACAATCTTTTACTGGAGCATCTTGCAGGTAGGTCTCTGCATCTAGGCCGTTGCGTTTCTTAATCAGAAAACAAACACCACCATGATGTTCAGTACCCGACACTTTCGCCAGTTCAGCCTCATCCACAACATGATAGGCTTTACGGTTAGCGGCCATCCATTTCAGAGCATTGCGGAAACGTGGTGTCACTGACTCAACGAACCAAGCACGAACTATCGCTTCAGAACGATTTTTAAACATCGCCTGACAAGCATTTTCACCATAAATCCGAGTTTCTTCCATTCGCTGACGACGGAGCTGTTCAGGATCAATCTGGCTTTTCCCACTGATACCACCATGCACTGGCGTTAAAGAATCACTCTCAGGGCGTGACACTGTTTTCCAGGGCGATCTTTCACGCTCATTGGCTCGCGGAGAACGGGATGTTCGCTCATTGTCCCGACGACGCTGACCTTGATCGCGTCCTTTGCCAGACGGACGTTTGTTATTGCTGCGGCTGTCATTATCGCCCTCACTGCGGACATACATCACTTTGACTTTGCCATTTTTACCACTGTATGAATCGTTCATTCGTTTCTCCAACTGCTTTATGGCGCGAAGATTACCTGATGTGCGCATCTTAAGCTACCTCTGACAACCATAATCCACCAAAATGCGCTCTTAATTTCCTGCTTTCTGCGAGACATGCCGTACTTGCTATGGAGAGCACAGTCAGGCTACCTGTTGAAACAGCCCCCCACCAAAGATATTCAAGCTACAACCCGGTACCATTTTAGAACAAGCTGGCAATTTAATTGCTTCTCAGCAACTGCATCCGATAACGTAAGTCACAGCAATGACTTGCGAAATCAGCTACAGTTATCAACTAACCACAAATAAGGAGCCTCCTGATGAGCCAGCGCGGACTTGAAGCTTTATTACGCCCTAAATCCATTGCTGTAATTGGCGCCTCAGAAAAACCAGAACGAGCGGGTTCAGTTATGATGCGCAACCTGCTTGCAGGCGGTTTTGCCGGGCCAATACTACCGGTAACTCCCAATAGCCATTCTGTTCAAGGAGTTCTGGCTTACCCTTCAATAGATAAATTACCAATCACACCAGATTTGGCTATTATCTGTACTCATCATCACCGTAATTTGCCATGCCTGGAACAACTAGGGCAATTGGGTTGCAAAACAGTGATTATTCTTTCCTCGCCAAAACCCCAATTTACTGAATTAAAACAGTACTGCCAGCACTATAGTATCCGGCTACTTGGACCAAACAGTTTGGGACTATTAGCTCCCTGGCAAGGGCTGAATGCCAGCTTTTCCCCGATTCCAATTCTCAAAGGGAAATTAGCCTTTATTTCTCAATCTGCGGCAGTCTCAAATACGATTCTTGACTGGGCACAACATCGGGGAGTCGGATTTTCCTACTTTATCGCGTTAGGTGACAGTGTAGATATTGATATTGATCATCTACTCGATTTTCTGGCTCGTGACAGTAAAACCAGCGCCATCTTGCTCCATTTAGAGCATATCCATCACGCCCGTCGCTTTCTTTCAGCATCTAGAAGCGCTTCCCGCAATAAACCTATTTTAGTGGTCAAAAGCGGCCGTACCAGACGAGCACAGAAATTACTTGGTGAACAACAAAATCTGGATGCAGCCTATGATGCAGCAATTCAGCGAGCAGGGTTATTACGCGTACAAGATATGCATGAAATGTTTTCTGCTGTAGAAACCTTAAGCCATATGTCACCTTTACGGGGGGAACGACTATTTATCGTCAGCAATGGTGCTGCTCCAACCTCAATGGCGCTGGATGAGTTATTCCTCCGTAACGGTAAGCTCGCAATATTAGGCGAAGAGACAACAAAGGCGCTAAAAACACAACTACCAGAAACTATCTCCCTACATAATCCACTGGATTTAAGAGATGACTCCACGGTAGAACGTTATATCGCTGCGTTAAAACCATTACTAGACAGCCATGATCATGATGCTCTGTTACTTATTCATTCTCCTAGCGCAATTGCTCCCGGTATTCAAACCGCCACAAAAGTCATTGAAACAATCCGTACACACCCGAGGGGAAAATGGCTAACTATTTTTACTAATTGGTGCGGTGAATACTCTTCTCAAGAAGCCCGCCGCCTATTCAGTGAAGCAAGTATTCCAACTTATCGCACCCCTGAAGGAGCAATTACTGCTTTCATGCACATGGTGGAATATCGCCGCAATCAAAAACAATTAACAGAAACACCCGCCCTACCAGTAAACATCACAGCTAATACAGCACGTGCCCATCAGTGCATACAACAGGCGTTGGAACAAGGAAACTCACGTCTAGATACTCATGAAGTTCAACCTATTCTGGCAGCCTATGGCCTCAATACGTTGCCAACATGGATTGCTCATAACAGCGATGAAGCTGTCAATATTGCCCAACAGATCGGTTATCCTGTCGCTCTGAAATTACACTCGCCAGATATCCCGCATAAATCAGAAGTTCAGGGGGTTATGCTCTATTTGCGAAATGCAAACGAAGTCAAGGCTTCTGCTCAAGCGATTATTGAACGTGTCAATCAGAATTTCCCACACGCAAGAATTCAAGGACTGTTAGTTCAAAGCATGGCAAACCGTGCCGGCGCACAAGAGCTACGTATCGCAGTAGAACAAGATGAGGTATTTGGCCCACTGATTATGCTAGGTGAAGGAGGTATTGAGTGGTCACAAGAGACACAAGCAGCCGTAGCATTGCCGCCTCTCAATATGGCGTTAGCGCGATATCTGGTTATTCAGGCGATTAAAAGTAGAAAAATTAAGCTCAGGGGAGCTCCTCAATCATTAGACGTACTAGCACTCAGCCGACTGTTAGTTCAGGTATCTAATCTGTTACTTGATTGCCCGCAAATTGTACGACTAGATATTCATCCATTACTGGCTTCTGGAGACGAACTCACATTATTAGATGTTTCAATGGAATTATCTTCGATAGAAGGTGATCCACGAACCAGATTAGCTATCCGTCCATACCCAAGCGAACTAGAAGAAACGATAAAACTCAAAGGGGATGCAGAATGCCTGCTACGTCCGATTCTGCCAGAAGATGAACCGTTGCTGAAAGATTTTATCAGCCAGGTTACTAAAGAAGATCTCTATTACCGCTACTTTAGTGAAATCAGCGAATTTACACACGATGATCTGGCCAATATGACCCAAATTGATTATGACCGCGAAATGGCATTTGTTGCCATACGACATCCTAAAACGACTCCGGAAATTATCGGGGTTACTCGTGCCATAGCTGATCCTGATAATGTCGAAGCAGAATTTGCTGTGCTAGTGCGTTCTGACTTAAAAGGGATTACCCTTGGATATCAGCTTATGATAAAACTGATTAACTATACACGAGAACATGGCATAAACCGCCTTAATGCTATCACCATGCCAGAAAATCGCACTATGATAAAACTCGCTAAAAAACTGGGATTTACCATAGATGTTCAATTTGAGGATAGCATTGTAAACTTATCCCTCGAACTTTAAATCAACTTCGTGATGAATCGCACAGACTTGAATCATTAGGCATTAGAGCGTTAAATCATGCTCACAATTAGCCAGACTAATGGTATTATCGCCAGATCATTTGATTCATTGCTTTACATAGTAGTCTTTTAGCCATCCAACATAAGAGAAAAAGCGCACTGTGATGTTGTCTAAATTCAAACATGCTAAACATCAACAACACCTTGCACAACTGCCTAAGCTACCTCAGTCAGTTGCTGATGTTAAAACACTTTATCAACCTGAAGTGTTCCGCAGCACCCTGCTGGAAAAAATTGCTAACGCTGAAAAACATATTTATATCATCTCCCTCTATCTGGAAAATGATGATGCAGGGAGAGATATCCTGAATGCACTTTATACAGCTAAACAACAACGGCCGAGCTTGGACATTAAAGTGCTCGTTGACTGGCATCGAGCGCAACGTGGACGAATTGGCGCCGCTGCAATGGCAACAAATGCCGATTGGTATTGTTCTATGGCAGAAACTTATCCCGATGTGAAAATTCCAGTGCTAGGTGTACCTGTAAATACCCGTGAAGCACTGGGTGTTTTACATTTAAAAGGTTTTATCTTCGATGACACTGTAGTTTATAGCGGAGCAAGCATTAATGATGTTTATCTCCACCAACATGATAAATATCGTTATGATCGCTACCACTTGCTTCACAATGCAAAACTTGCAGAAGCAATGAAACACTTTGTTGATAATTACATTATCGCTACAGGAGCCGTACAGAAACTGGATTGTAAGAACCGTCTTCGTATTCCTGAAATCAAAAACCTGATCCGTCAATTACGTTTTTCTCTGCGGCATACTACCTATAAAATAAATAACCAGGCAACAAATGATGAGCTATCTGTTACGCCACTTGCCGGTCTGGGAAAGAAAAATCTACTAAATAAAACCATTAGCCATCTGATTGCTAGCACAGAACAAAAATTGATTATTTGTACTCCGTATTTTAATCTGCCAGCCATCATTGTCCGGCGTATTGTTCATCTACTTCGTCAAGGTAAACATGTAGAAATTATTGTTGGCGATAAAACTGCTAACGATTTTTACATTCCACCGGAAGAACCATTTAAAATTATCGGTGCATTACCCTATTTGTATGAAATCAATCTACGCCGTTTTATCAGCAGACTACAGCGTTATATTGACAACAATCAACTGACTATCAGGTTGTGGAAAGATGGTGATAATAGCTACCACCTGAAAGGTGTGTGGGTGGACAATCAATGGCAATTAATTACAGGAAATAATCTTAATCCTCGAGCCTGGGGACTAGACTTAGAAAACGCCATTCTTATCCACGATCCTCATAAAGAAATGCAGGAGCAACGTACAAAAGAACTACACTGTATTCGCACTTATACTACGGTTGTCAGTAGTTATCAGGAATTGGACAGCATCCAGTTTTACCCAGTCAAAGTACGTAAACTTATCCGACGCTTACGCCGTATCCGGGTAGACAAATTAATTAGTCGTATTCTGTAATTGAATCGATAAAGCGAATTATCTTTTCTAAATCAAATCTCCTGATATTGAATAATTTCGGGAGATTTTTTTATCATTGAATTTTGTTGTAATAAATCTCAACTTTATTTAAACAATAGTAATATTCAAAAGTACGTAAATTCAGATTCAGCTTCTGGAGATAAAAAATAAAACAACTAATCCTGTTAATATACTATTTTTCAGCAAAAAATTGATTGAATTGCAATCCTAGAATGTTCTATTTAAAAATATTATTTTTCTGGCCGGAATATCTTATTTAAAGTTTCGTAGATAACTCCTTCTCTAAGTTTCACTTATAAAATCACAAAACCAGTGGAGTAAAATATATTTATAAGATTAATCAAAAAAACATCAGCGTAATACCATTTAAAGATGGTATTTATTCCTCAAAAAACATAATAACTTGTTAAACTTAAAACATCTCCACTCATTTCTACAATTCTAACGGGAATAAACATCAGATAAAATCCCAGAATAGATTAAGCAAATAGCACCCAAAACTGTTTCAGTTTCAAGTGCTTTATCAATTAAAAATAGGGAAGATATTAATAAGTATTCAGAAATAACAAATGAAGAATTAGTAACTAGAAAAATGATACGAAAAATTGGAAAAGATAAAGAATACATTATTAATATTGAAATGAACGTAAAACGCTATTTAATGATGATAAAACAAAAGATTAAAAAATGACTTTTGATAACCGTTTAGAGTTTACATACCATGCAATTATCAGTGAAAAATTAGAGAAAAAATCGAAGCTGCTAATTCTCATACATCATAAAAGAAAAGGACAAATGAGAATATAAATGAACTAATCAGAACTTCCTAAAAGGAATAAATTTAATAGAATCTCTAACCAGAAAATAAATTTAGCCATAAACCCCAGCGAAAAATGGGGAATGATAAAACACTTAATAAATTATTTAAAGGAATGAAAATTTATCTAATCACAGCATGATCATATTGCACTTACCATATGAAATTACAAAGTAAGTATATGTAAAACGCAAAAACCCCCAGCTCTCGCTGAGGGTTTCCACTGTATTTAAAGCCTGGCAGTTTACAAACAGCTTTCGTGCCGTTTGCCCTTCGGGCCGTCGCGACTCGCGACGTTCAACTCCATTCCCGACGGAGTTGTCCTACTTACTGCTTTTTTGCCTTGTGCTGCTTTCAACGCCACACAACGCTAAATTAAAGCCTGGCAGTTCCCTACTCTCACATGGGGAGACCCCACACTACCATCGGCGCTACGGCGTTTCACTGCTGAGTTCGGCATGGGGTCAGGTGGGACCGCCGCGCTATCGCCGCCAGGCATATTCGGTTTTACTCCGGCCGTTGCGTCTCTTCCGCAACCGCCGCATCAATCTCTGAACAAGCGAAAAATCTCTCTCTTCCGTCTTCTGACAACCGTTCACTGTCTTCCGACT